>NJEB01000007.1 GCA_002254975.1 Candidatus Hecatellales archaeon ex4484_218
GCATTAGCATAGTTTAAATGGAAGTTTTCTTTTTAAATTTTGGTGGTTTAATTGGTTAAAGATAGCCATGAACTTCGTCATTTTTCCGGTTTAGTTTTTGTTGCATGTATGTTTATTGGTGCTGGGATAGGTTTAGCTTTTGGAAGACCTGATGTTGGTGGAGCAATAGGTATGGGGATAGGATTTTTGTTGATGGGTTTAATTAGGGTAAAAAATGTTGAACCTACACCTGTAACTTTTAGTTTACCAAAAAATTTTGGAAACATTTTTTTGTCAATTTTAGGGGTTATCGTTATTTTAGTGGGAATATCTATCCTATTTAACCCAGAATTTTTGTATCCTTACATTGCTAGTTTCAGTATAGTGGTTATAGGTTTACTTATTTTATTGGCTGGTTTAGCTAGGTATGGGAAAAAAGAAACTCAAAAAACAGTTGAATAATTTTTGAGGAAACTTATGATTTAAAAAATATGAAAACTAAGTTTTATTTTGGTTGAGTTGACCAAAAATTTAAGGTTTATTGCTGATGGAATGTTGGGGAAACTTACTCGTTGGCTTAGAATTTTAGGTTATGATGTTGAATTTAAACCAAATGAGGCTGATGATAAACTTTTAATTTTAGCTAAGGAAACTAAGAAAATTTTGTTAACAGGAGACCTTGAACTTTACAGGAAAGCTTTAAGGTCTGGTGTGGAAGCTTTTCTTGTTGATGGGAAAACTGAGGTTGAAAATCTTGCTAAAATCTCAAAAAAATTTGGTATAAATCTTGATGTTGATGAAGTTGAGGAAACACGTTGTCCAAAATGCAATTTTAGGCTTAAAATGGTATCAGCAAAAGATGTTGAAGGTAAAGTTCCATCTACAACCCTAAAAACCTACAAAGAATTTTGGGTTTGCACCAATCCTCAATGTCAAAAAATTTATTGGCAAGGTAGTCATTGGAAAAAAATTGGAAAAATTCTTAAGGAAGCAAAAACTTTAATCAACTAACATTTACAATCTTGAAATTTTGGTGTAAACTACCACACTAAATTTGTTAGGAGAATTTTATGGAAAAAATGAGTTTAAACCTACCTGAAGACCTTTCCCTACTTGTTAAAGAAGTTTTAGGTAGTCCACATCGTCGAATGGTTGTTTTTGCTGGACTAAATAAGGAAAAATTAGCTGCTAACCTTGTTAAAGAATACGTAAAGTTAAAAGGTTCAAATATTGAACTTTTGTATGCTGCAGATGGATTTGGTGAAAAATCAACCTATAAAATTTTTAAGGAAAAACTTGGAAACTTTGAAAACTTAAAAATTTTTCCTGTTCTTTATGAGGATTCAGAGAAGATTCTTGGTTTAACTTTTGACTTGTTAATTTTAGATTTAACTGAACAGTTAAAACCAAATGACCTTGGAAGACTTGTTGAAGTTGTTAGGGGTGGCGGATTAATAATACTTTTAACACCAAAAATAGAGGAATGGGAAAAAACGGTAACAAGATTTCAAAGAAGACTCATCATCCATCCATATACAGAAAAAAATGTTAAACATAGGTTTATAAAAAGACTTATTAAAAAACTTTTAACCCATGAAGGAATATGGGTTTTTGAGGATAACAAAATTTTAAATGGAAAACCATTAACAAAAAAATTTTTTATTCAACCTAAACCAACTATTCCATCCAAACCAAGATTTCCACTAAAACTTTATGAGGTGGCTAAAACCCAAGACCAAGTTAATGCGTTACTTGGATTTGAAAAATTAATTTTAAAAGGTTTAGGGAAAAATGTACTTCTTATAACTGCAAATAGGGGAAGAGGTAAATCTGCAGTTTTAGGTTTGGGTGCTGCAGGAATAGTTTATGTTTTAGGTCAAAGAAAAAAAGCTGTGGTTCGAATTACAGCTCCCAACTTTTCCAGCATAAAAACTGTTGTTGAATTTGCTGAAAAAGCATTAAAAATTTTGGGGGTTGAGGTTGAAAAAGTTGATTTTAAAGGTTTAACTGTAACCATAAAATCTAAACTTGGAATTATTGATTGTACAAGTCCTGGAAAAATTTTAAGGAGAAAAGCAGATGTGGTTCTTGTTGATGAAGCCGCGGGAATACCAGTTCCCATACTTTTCCGTATTCTTAAAAATTTTAGAAGAATTGTTTACTCATCCACAATCCATGGCTATGAGGGTTCAGGTAGAGGATTTAGACTTAGATTTTTAAAAGCCTTAAAAAATGAGGCAAAACTTAACCTTTACGAAGTTGAAATGGAAACCCCTATACGTTATGGGGTTGAAGACCCTGTTGAAAAATGGTTGTATGATACTTTACTTTTAAATGCTGAACCTGTAGAATTAAGCCAAGAAGAAATAACCCAAACCAAACCTGAAAACTGTATTTATGAAACACCAAACCTTGATTTTTGGTTTACTGAGGGAGAGGAAGAATTAAAACATTTTTTTGGAATTTATGTTTTAGCCCATTATAGAAATAGACCTGATGACCTAGCTATTCTGGGTGATGCTCCCCATCATCATGCAAAAATCTTAAAACTACCCAACAAAAAAATTGTTGTTTCAGTTCATCTAGCTGAAGAAGGTAATATGCTTGATGAAGATATTAAAGCAGTTATTGAGGGTGCAAATCCACCTGGAAACATTATCCCAAACTGTATTGTAAGATACTATCAACCTTACAAATATTTTGCAAAATTAAAAGGACTTAGAATTGTAAGAATTGCTGTTCATCCTCAAATGGAAGATAAAGGTTTTGGTTCCCATATTCTACAAAAAATTTGTTCTGAAGCTGAAAGTTTAGGTTATGATTGGGTTGGTTCAGGTTTTGGTGTAACCCATCAACTACTTAATTTTTGGGTTAAGAATGGGTTTATCCCAGTTTATATGAGTCCAGCAAAAAACATTGTATCTGGAGAGTACAGTGTATTTGTTGTTAAACCTTTAACAAAAAAAGCATGGAAACTTGTAGAACGTTTAAGTTTAGAGTTTAGGTTAAGACTAATAGAAGCTTTATTTGACACTTATTTTGACTTGGAACCTAAAACAGCCCAACTACTTCTTTACAATTTTCCTGAAACCCATAAAACACTGATAGAGTTTTCAAAAACCCAGTTTTCAAGAATACAGGCTTATGTTAAAGGTTTGATTACCTATGAAGCAGCCTCAGACACCATTAAAAATCTTGTAAAAATTCATTTTTTAAGTTCAGGTTATGCTAGATTAAAACTTCAACCTCAAATTGAGTCAGCCTTAATAGCTAAATGTCTTCAAGGAAAATCTTGGGATAAAACAGCAATTCTTTCAGGTTTAAAACCAACAACCATAAAATCAGTTTTAAGAGAAACTGTAAAGGAGATGTTTAAGCATTATGAGGAAAAGGAAACCATTAAACTTTACTAAAGAATACATGAATAAAATACTATCCGGAGAAAAAACTTCAACCATAAGGCTTAAAACAAATCTTAAGGTTGGTGAAAAAGTTCAAATTATTGTTGGTGGGGAAAAATTAGGTGAAGCAAAAATAGTAAGCATAAAAAGAAAAAATATTTTAAGTTTAACAGATGAAGATGCAAAAAAGGATGGATTTAAAAACAAAAAAGAATTGTTAAAAGCATTAAGAAAACATTATGGAAAAATTTCACCAAACACAAATGTTTATATTGTAGGTTTTAAACTTGAATAAACCCATAACATTTTTCTTACATTTAAGTAAAGTTTCATCTAAAATGTGGCTAATTGTTACCAAAACATGAAACATCAAATAATATACGAATTTCCGGAATTTTAGATAGTTTTTATTTCTGTTGCAGGAATACCAGCTACTACAGTTTTAGGTTTAACGTTTTTAGTTACAACTGAACCTGCACCAACCATCGAATTTTCACCTACGGTAATGGTAGGCATAATAATGCTGTTTCCACCTATACTTGCACCTTTACAAATAGTTGGACCTTTAAGCTGATACTTTTTTCTTTTCATGTATTTGTCGTTTAACAGTAAACAGTAAGGTCCAAGAAAAACATCAGATTTTATGGTTGTATAGGCTGAAATGTAAACTCCAGTTTGAATAGAAACATTTGAGCCTATTTTACAGTTTCCATCAACAACCGTGTAAGAGCCAATTAAACTATTCTTACCGATTTTTACGTTTTCTCTGATAAGAACATTATGACCAAACTCAACATTTCCCCCTACCTTTACATTCGAATAAATAACACAACCAGACCTAACTAAACATCCATCACCAATCCAAACCCAACCCTTACCCTTAAAAGTTTTAAAGTTTTCTTTTCCATCTCTAATCTTTTTAAGCTCATTTCTAGTTGGAAAACCAACAATACAATGGTCACTAATATAAACATTATTACCAATTTTACATGGACCATAAATTAAACTGTTTAACCCTATCCAAACATTTTTCCCAAAAACAACCTTACCAAAAATTTTGCTTCCTTCACCAAAAAAAGAAGGCTTAAAACTTTTACTCAAATTTTTAACCTTCACTATTTTTAGATTGTTTTATGTTTAAAATTTCAAAATCAATTATTTCTTTTATTCCTTCTTTTAGGTTTTTTTGAGGTTTAAATCCTTCAGCCTTAAGCCTACCAATATCTAAAAGATTTCTACGAATTTCACCAGGTCTTTCAGGCCTATATTCAACCTTAAATCTTCTACCCAAACATTCTTCAACAAGTTTAACAATATCGTTTATGCTATGTTCCTCCCCAGTTCCAACATTAAAAATTCCTCTTATACCTTTATCCAAAACAAGCTCAATAGCTGAAACAACATCAAAAACATGAATAAAATCTCTAGTTTGGTTTCCATCTCCAGTTACATAACAACAGCCATGTCTAACCACATTATAAACTATCGAGTTTACTGGTCCATGTCGAACACCTTCTTGGATTCCGTAAACTGAGGATAAACGTAAAATTGTAGATTTGGATGGGTAAAGTAGTTGAATGTATTTTTCACCTGTAAGCTTGGAAAGCCCGTAAGGACTTGTAGGATTGGTTGGATGTTCCTCAGAAATGGGTAAAAATTTTGGGTTTCCATAAACTGAGGCTGAAGATGTAAAAATTAGGTCTGAACCATATTTTAAGGCTAATCTTAAAACATTAATTGTTCCAACAATGTTGATGGTTGCATCCTCAATAGGGTCCTCAAAACTTTTAGGAACATATGCTTGAGCAGCAACATGAATAATAACACTAGGTTTTAATCCTTCACAAACCTTTTCAAGCTTGGCGTAATCCCTAATATCACAAACAACAGTATCCTCAGATGGTAGAATATCTACACCTAAAACTTCATCAATTTCAGGTTTATCCCTAAACTTTTTAATTAAAGCCTTACCCAAAAATCCTGCACTACCAGTAACCAAAACATTCAAGGATGAAATAAACCTCCACAAAGGTCTTATTATGTTTGTTTAATTAACTACTAGTGTTAAAAATTTTAAGGTTTAGATAGGTAACTTAAGAATTTATATTTCTGTTAGCAATGATTAGGACTGTTTTGAAGTATTTATAGTGTTTAGGGTATGATGGAATTAATAGTGAAAAATTATCCAAGTATTTATTTTTGGGTAGGAAAATTATTTTTGTAGGTGTTGGGTTGGTTATGGGTAAGAAAATCCCATTTAAGCTTTTAATATCTCGGGAGGAGGCATTAAACCTTATTTTAAAACATGTAAAACCTGTTGAGCGGAAGGAAAAAGTTGGTATTGAAGAATTGGTTGGTAGGGTTTTAGCTGAGGATGTTCAAGCCAATATTTCGGTTCCATCCTTTGATAGGGCTGCAATGGATGGTTATGCTGTTAGGGCTGAGGATACCTATGAGGCTACCTCAACCAAACCTAAAATTTTAAGGCTTGTAGGAGTATCAACCGTAGGTAAACCTGTAAAAAGAAGACTGGAAAAAAATGAATGTATTCAGGTTGCAACTGGTTCCCCTATACCTCCAGGTGCTGATGCTGTTGTTATGTTGGAGTTTACAGAGAAAATGGGTGAAACTGTTTATGTTTTTAAACCTGTTTATCCTGGAGCAAACATTTCACCCATGGGTGAAGATATTAAAAAAGGTGAAACTATTTTAAGGGATGGAGACCTGTTAACACCTGCTAAGGTTGGGGTTTTAGCTGCTCTTGGTAGAAGGGAAGCCTACGTTTATGAAAAACCAAAAATAGCTATTGTTCCTACAGGCACAGAGGTTAAGGAGCCTGGCTCTATTTTGGAGGAGGGACAAATTTATGATGTAAATTCTTATACTTTGATTTCTGTTCTTAGCCAAAATGGCTGTAAACCTGTAAGATTTCCCCCTATTCCAGATGTGTTTGATGAGTTGGATAAATTTGTTAAAAATTTGGTTAACTATGATATGGTGGTTTTTTCTGGTGGAAGTTCTGTTGGTGAACAGGACTTACTAGAAAAGGTTGTTAAAAAATCTGGTGAAATTTTATTTCATGGGGTTCAAATTAAACCTGGTAAACCAACCTTGTTTGGGTTGATTGATGGTAAACCTGTTTTTGGTATGCCAGGTTATCCTACCTCATGTTTAAGCAATGCATACTTGTTGCTTGTTCCAGCTGTTCGGAAAATGGCTAGATTACCTCCAAAACCAAAACAGGTTGTTAAAGCTAAAATTTCCCAAAGAATTGTTTTAGGTTCTGGACGTGAACAATTTCTTACAGTTAAAATTCAGGATGGTAAAGCTATCCCAGTTTTTAAGGAGTCTGGGACTATTACAAGTATGACTGAAGCTGATGGCTATATCATCCTACCAGTAAACCTAGATGTTTTAGAAAAAGGAGAAGAAGTTGAAGTAACCCTACTAGAATAAACAGTTTAAGAATTAAATTTTTAAGATAATAACAAAGCTAACATGAGAATTAACATTAAAAACATTAATTTAGCAACAAGCTAGTGTGGTGTAAATGGGCATAATGGGTCTGCTGCTAGGGGGTTTCCTGTTAATAGGTATGCTCTTGACCTGCAACCTCCACAGTTTTCCCTATACCTACATGACCTACAAGGCTCCTCTAAATTGTTTCTGTCTCTAAGCTTGTTTAAAAGTTCGTTTTCCCTCCATATTTTGACTGCTTTTTCTTCTAATATGTTTCCGATTTTTAGCTGTAGGAAGACACAGGGCCAAACATCACCATACCATTTAACATAGAACATTCCTCTTCCAGCTATACAGCCCTTAAACATTCTGCTTAGTAATGGAGTTCTAGCTGATAAATACGCAAAATATTCTGGAAGCCCTATAGGGATAACAAGTGTTTTAAGCTCTTTTTGAAGTTTTGCTGTTTCTTCTATCACCCTAAAAAATTCTGGTGGTGTTAAAGCTAGGTTTTCTCTTAATGCACCTCTCCCATAAGGTTGAAACTGGTATAAAAGCACAACACAAGATTTAAGCTTGTCAGCCAACCTTAAAAGTTGTGGGAGTTCATGAAGGTTTAGTTTTGATAGGGCTATGTTTACCTGTAAATATAAGCCTTCCTCCACAGCATTTTTTATTCCATCCATTACCTTTTCCCATGTTCCATGTACTCCACGAAACTTATCGTGAAGTTCAGGCTCTATAAAGTCTAAACTTACAGCAACACCTGTAATGTCAAGTGAGGAAAGTTTTTTGGCGGTTTCTCTGGATATTAGGGTTCCGTTTGTTGCTATTGTTACCTCAAAACCACTATTCTTTGCATATTTAACTATCTTGTAAATGTCTTGTCTAAGTAATGGTTCTCCACCTGTTAAAACCAGCATTTTAAATTCTGGTACGGTTGCAATAGAATCAATCATCCTGTAAACATGTGTTAAAGGCGGGTCGGTTTCAACCTCTCCACCTCTAACTTCGCAGTGGGGACATTTTAGGTTACAGCGTCCAGTCACCTCTAACACTGGATGAGGCTCATAGCCGAAACATCCTGCTGCTTTTGCACCAGCAGCAACCTTAAGCATCTTGACAAGATATTTAAGCCATCTATCCTCAAACTTCCATCCTGTAGCAGTTTTAAAAGCTAATGCGGTGGCAGCCTGTCTTATAATAAGTGTGGGCGAGGTTTTTTGTCTAAGAAAGTTGCTAGTTTTAAACCCGCTTCTCATCTATGTTTTCCCTTAAATATTAAATCACTAAAATTATGCTTATAATAAATAGTTTAACTTAAAGGATTAAGACTAAAAAGAAGTTTCAACTTTAACTTTCATAAATTTATGGTTAGATGTTTTATGGGTGTGGATAGCTTTTCATGGAAAATTCTTATTGAAGCCTTGGAAAAGGCTGCACCAATCTATGAGGAGGGGAGTAGGGCTGCCTCACTTGGAACTATTCAAAAGTTTAGGGAGAAGGCTGTAAATCTAGTAGCGGAAAAAGTTACAAAGGTGGATGTTCTTTTTGATGGGGGTATTGGTTCTGGAAAAATGACTGAAACCATTTTAAAAAGAGTTAGGTCGAAGGTTGTGATTGGACTTGACCCATCAACTAAAATGCTTAAGAAGGCGTATGGGGAGCTTAAAAACCTAAAAGCTAACCTTTACTTGGTAAGAGGAGTTTTTGAATATCCACCTTTAAAACCTGAAACTGTAAACCTTGCTGTTTTTAGCTTTTCACTTAGAGATGCATTAAACTTAGAAAAAACTTTACCACAAATAGAGAAAATTTTAAAGTCTAATGGTTTAATGTTGATTCTTGAAGTTGGAAAACCAAAAAACAGGTTTTTAAGGTTTATTTATAGGCTTTACTGGTTTATTGTTGCACCTTTAATTGTAGGATTTAAACTTAAAATTGGATGTAAAAATCCTTGGAGATATATCTACCAAACCTATCTTAGGCTACCATCAAACCCCCAACTAAAACAGATGATATCTAAAAACTTTAGAATCTTAACGTTTAAAGAGTATTTTTTAGGATTTGTTGTTACTGTTTTAGCCTGTAAATTTTCCCGAGGTAGTAATGGTGGTTAGAATGGTTGGGTTGGATGCATGGGTTAGAGTTGTAAGACCAAAGTTTTGGTTAGCCGGTATACCTTCAATTATTCTTGGAACAACTATTGCATGGTGTTATTCTAAAACTTTTAACCTAACCTACTTTCTACCAACATTTTTTGGTGTTATATTTGCTATGGTTGGCTGCTACACTTTTAACGAATATTTTGATTTTAAAAGTGGAGTTGACCTAGCTGTTAGAAGCGATGATATAACTCCGTTTAATGCTGGAAGCCGTGTACTCCCAGAAGGTTTAATCAAACCTCCCCACATACTTAGAGTTGGAGTTGTTTTCTGGGTTTTTGCCTTTATAACAGGAGTTTATCTGACATCTATAAGAGGAATATTAATATTAATTTTAGCTTTAACAGGCTTTCTCACAGGCGCATTCTATACATCCCCACCGTTTAAATGGGCTTATAGAGGGTTTGGTGAAACCTTAATCGGTTTAACCTATGGACCACTTATAACATTTGGAAGCTGTTATGTGCAACTTCCAAACCCACCACTAGAAACCACACTTTTATCTTCACTCATACCTGGTTTACTCATAGCTGCTGTAATATGGATAAACCAGCTTCCAGACTATTATGCTGATAGGAAAGCAGGAAAAAGAAATCTTGTTGTAAGAATTGGAAAAGAAAAATCTGTTAAGGTTTATAGTCTACTTCTCACCACACCCTACCTAATAACAGTTTTAGGAGTTTTATTTAGGTTTCTTCCAGCCACAACCCTACTTACACTTGGAACAATACCCTTAGCCTACAAAAACATAGCCTTAACCAAAAAACACTATGATAAACCTAGAAAACTTATTCCTGCACTAAAAGGAACAATTCTACTCTTCATTTCAACAACACTTCTCCTGTCAGCAGGATACATTTTAAGGGGCA
>NJEB01000008.1 GCA_002254975.1 Candidatus Hecatellales archaeon ex4484_218
TATCTTGAAGCTTCAGTAAGGAAAGAGTACCGCCTGCTGGAGCTGTATCCCAAACTATCACATCATAATTACCACTTTCATAAAGGTCTAAAACATAGCTTAAAGCAAATTCTTCATCAATTCCTGGAGCACCAGCAATATATTCTATGATTTCTTCTCCAATAGGTAAAAATGATGATACAACCTCATATACTTCATATCCAAATTTTTCTTTCCATTTTTCAATTACAAGGTCATAATCTAACTCTACAACATTAAGTTTTTCAACATCCTTTAGGTTTACAATGTATCCTCTAACATTAACCTCTAAAATATCGGATAAGGATGGAGTTGGGTCTGTTGAAATTAAAAGTGTTCTTAAACCTTTTTTTGCAAAATGTAGGGCTGTAGCTGTTGCACATGTTGTTTTTCCAACACCACCTTTACCACAAAAAATCACAAGTCTAGGTTTTTCAACATCAAGATAAGTTAAACCTTCCATCTCCAAAAACAACACCAAGAACTTTTATTTTAAATTGTTAAAACCTCTTTATTTACTCTCCGATGGAAAGCAGACTTTTAACTTTAAACCAATCTAAAACCTAAAAAATGTTTTAAGATAGTTTTTGGTTAAAGCACCTAAAATTTTTAGTCTAACATCCAAACCTTTTCTTGAAGGCCAAGTTAAAAGCTCCTTTTTAGAGCATAATAGGCCTTCATAGGCTTTTTCAACTTCATCTTTTAACTTTTTTAGGTTTATTTCTAACTCTTCACCTTTAAAGTTTTTAAGTATTTCATCAATTTTCAAAGTTGTTTTTTCTGCAATTTTTAGTTTTTCAAACATAACTTCAGCTTCATCTTTATCGATAAGTCCATGTTTTAATTTAACCTTGTTAATTAGGTTAGCAGCCATATAGGTTGTCTTAACTATTTCATCTCTTGACATCCATTTGGTTTCATAGTTTAAAAAATATTTCCAGCTAAGCATTTCTAAAGCTTCAAAATGTTCTTGAAGAGTTTTATAAAAAAGTTTGTATCCGTAAACTTTAGGATTTTCAAAAACAAGACTTCCAGGGTCTAAAAATGGGGCTAATGGTGCTATAAAAGGATGGTAAACTGTTTTTTTATTTTTAAAAAGATTAAAAAGTTTTTCCATGTAACGGATAGTATCAACTATGGATGCTTGGTTTTGTTGAGGTAGACCTATCATAAAGAAAACATCAACCCTTTCAAATCCTAACTGGCAAATAAAATTTAAGGTTTTTTCAAGCTCAAAATTTCCATACATTCTCCCAAAACTTTTACGTATTTCTTCATCATGAGATTCTGGAGAAATTTCCACGCTTGCATTTGGGGAAATCTTTAACAAGTTTTCAAGAAATTTTTTGTTTGCAGGTTTAAAAAGCTCAAAAACTAAAGGGTTATCAATTTTCTCGTTTTTAAGGTTTGTAAACAATTTTTCCACATATTTTTCTCCGCAAATTCTAAGGTCGTTTAGGATAAAAATTGCACCTTTTATATATTCACTTATTATCTTAATTTCTTCAGCAAGAGTTTCCGGTTTTTTTAAGGCTGTTTTTGTTCTGTTACAGATATTTTTGTATGTAAAATTAGAGCCCCCGCAAGTTATGCAGTTGTAGGGGCATCCCTTTAATGGTAAAACTGCAGCCATTGGATACTTAAACCAATCTTTATATGGAAGGTAGGCTGTTGGGTCTAAGTCTTTTGCTGCAGCTTTAATCACCAAACCATAATCAACCATATAGTCATCAAGATTTTCCGGAACAAAACTTAATGGATTAACCTTAATTTTACCGTTTATTTTCCATGTTAAATTTGGAATATTTTCAGGTTGTTGTTTTTTCTCCAAACATTCAATCAATTTTAACAGTGGTTCTTCAACAGTATCACCACGTAAAACATAATCTACATATGGATAATTTATTAGTTCAAGATGGTAGTAGGTGGCAGACATCCCCCCAAAAATTATGGGTTTATCTGGGTGAATACTTTTGATTAATTTTGCAAGTTTTAAGCTTCCTTCAACATGAGGAAGCCAATGAAGGTCTATTCCAAAAGCTAAAGGTTTAAGTGATTTTAATGTTTTTTGTAGATTAAAATTCTTGTTTAAAAGCATTTTTAAGGCTACATTCAAAATTTTTATTTTATAACCATGTTTGGTGAGAAAACTTAAGATACTTAAAAAACCTATAGGATAAGATTCAAGAATAGGGGATGAGGGTACAACATCACTTATTGGACCTAGTACAACAGTTTTTTCCCTAAAATTGTAGATGGTCGGAGGATGCAACAGGATAAGGTCCACCAACAGAGTTAACCCTCTAAACAGCTAATTTTATGTTTAGGTAATTTTAACCTTAATATGAAGTAAAAAATTTTGTATTTTTGTTTGAGGTATTTACCTTGACAGGTTCAATTGGTAAATGGCTTCAACTTTTAAGAGCTAACTTTTTAGTTTTAACTGTTATAACAGTTTTTGCTGGTTTGGCTGCAAGTTTTTATCAGAATCATACCATCAACTTTTTAAATGCTACCTTATGTTTGATTGGTGCTTTACTGGCTCATATGGCTGTAAATGTTTTTAACAACTATTTTGATTATAAGCTTGAAGTTGATAAATATACACCAAAAACTCCTTTTAGTGGAGGGATAAACCTTATTGTTAACAACCAAATAAAACCTTCAACAGCCTTCCAAGTTGGAGTTTTATGTCTTATTGGGGCTGGATTGGTTGGAGTATATTTTTTAAAACTGTTTTTTTGGCCTCTTTTCCCAATAATAGTTTACGGTGCAATTTCAATCTATTTTTATACGGCTTATCTTTCACGTATCCCAGCTTTAAGCGAAATTATTGCTGGAACAAATTATGGTTTTATTATGTTGGGTGCATCCTTAACTCAGTATGGAAACATAGGTTTGGTGGATTTTGCTGTTTTTATACTAGTAAGCATGCTGGTAGGGCTTCTTCTTTTCTTAAATGAATTTCCAGATGTTGATGCGGATAAAATGGCTGGTAGAAAACATCTTATAATTTTACTTGGAAGAAAAAAAGCTTCAAAACTTTATGTTGCCCTTTTAATTTCAATATATAGTTTGGTTGTTTTTCTTGTTGGACTTAAAATTTTACCTTTAACATGTTTACTTGTTCTTGTTACAGGCTGGTTAGGTTATAAAGCGTCATGTATCGTGTTGAAAAATTATGATAGTGTTAAAGAGATCGTTCCAGCTCTTGCTTTTAATGTTTTGATTGTTTTAACATGTATAGGTTTGATTGGTGTTGGTTTAGTGTTGGGAAGTTTTTAGGCGACTAATAGGAGGATAAGAAGTAGCATAACTAGAAAGCCTCCTATAATTCCACATACATTAAAGTTTAATATTCCAGGATGAGTTTTTCTGAATTTTTGAATTCCGGCTGTAAGTTTGTCAACAAAAACAAGATAATAAAACTTATCAATATAGTAGCATTCAAAAAGCATTTTTTGAATAGTTCCCCAAACACCTCTTCCAAAAATTTCTGGGGAAGGTTTCCTTTTAATATATACATAATAGGCGGGAGTTATACCTATAATCCATGCTACAACCGATAAACCTAGGATAACCGGGTCTATTCCACCAATCCCATCTGAATGAGTATGGATACCCATAAATTCTGCAAATTGATGTTCAAAAAATCCTGTTAAAACTGTGAAAGCTGCTAGAATAATTAGGGGAATAATCATAATTTTAGGTTCATGAATATGAAATTTTTTAGCATACTCAGATTTTTCACCAAAAAATGTTAAAAATAAAGCTCTAAACGAATATGCAATTGTTATTATTGCTGTTATGTATAGGATTATAAAAGCCCAAAAATGTCCTGTTTCTAAAGCTGTTTTAAATATTAGGTCTTTTGACCAAAAACCGTTAAATGGTGCTATTCCACTTAAGGCAAAAACACCAAAAAGACATGTGTAAAAGGTTATCGGCATTTCCTTTCTTAAGCCACCGTAGTTTCGCATATCTCTCATACCTCCAAGTTCATGGATAATGACACCCGCGGTAAGGAAGAGAAGAGCTTTAAAAACTGCATGACTCATTAGATGGAATTGGCTTACAAGTACACCAACACCAACAGCAAAACCAAGTGTAGACATCATATAGCCTAATTGGCTGATAGTTGAGTATGCCCAAACACGTTTAAGGTCTACAGCTGCAAGTCCTGCTGTTGCAGAAATTAAGGCTGTTACAGCCCCAACCCAAATTAGGGCATTAAGCCATACTTCTGGAGCAAAATTCATGTAGATTAGATGGGTTCTAGCCATCAAATAAACTCCAGCTTTAACCATTGTGGCTGCATGGATTAATGCACTAACAGTTGTTGGGCCTTCCATCGCATCAGGAAGCCATGTATGAAGAGGCAGTTGAGCTGATTTTCCAATAGCACCTCCAAGCAATAAGATAGGAATTATGGAAAAGACAGGTTTAATCCATTCAGTTTTTAAGGTTGATTCAAGAGCTGCAAAACTAAAACTACCAACATTAAGATAGATTAAAATTACACCAACAAGCATAAAACAATCTCCAACTCTTGTAACTATGAACGCTTTCATTCCAGCTTTTCTTGCTTCCGGACGTTTATACCAAAAACCTATTAAAGCATATGAGCATAAACCAACCATTTCCCAAAATATGTATAAGGATAGAAAATTATCAGCTAAAACTAAACCAACCATAGAACCTATGAAAAGTAACATGAAAAACCAGTATCTTGGTAAACTTTCATCCCCAGCCATATATCCAAGCGAATAAAGCAGTATTAAAGCACCAATCCAAGCAACAATATTACACATAAAAACACTTAATGGGTCAACTAAACTTCCAATTTGAATGTTAAAAAGTCCCGGAATTGAAACCCAGCTAATGTATAGGTTTGGGTAGGGTGGCCCATGAAGCACATCCGGCAGCATAGAAGCAGCAAAAACTGCTGTTACAAAACCTATTACAACTGGGAACAGGTCTCTAACTTTTGGGTGGAGTGAAGCTACAGGCATCAAAACCGACGCTATAAGAGGAATAACCCAAACTAGAATTGGTGCATAGGGCAACATTTTACCATTCCAACCTCCACATTTACCAGAAACCTATTTCACCGCGTTTTTAATCAGCATTCCCGGTTTAAACTATCCTTAACATTTTATATTTAAATTATTTACGCTTGAAATAAATGGTAGCGGTTAAGTTTTTATTTTAAAAAAGGGAGAATTTTAAGTTTTATAGGATTTGTCCAGCAACAAGAAGAGAATATCTTGCGGCAACAGCTCCAACAGCAACCAACAGAAAACTTATGTACAAAAGAATTATCCAAACTGATAAAGGAATACCTAAACGTAGTCTTTCAAGGATATAGATTACTAGTGGAAGTATCAAGCCAACAAAGATAAAACCTCCAAAGAAAAACATGGAAACCAATGGATTTGCAAAAGCAGTAGCCGCTCCTGCAATTCCGGAAATTGAACCTAAATAGGCAGAAGCTAAGGTAAGTTCTATGACGATCAAAATTGACATGTACAAACTTACTTTTTCAGGAATCTTATGAATAAGAACCGTTCTACGCGCCTCCAAAAGAGTAGGAGTTAAACGTGGTATGAATACGCCTAAAACTGGTATAAGAAAAGTTGAAAGCACCAGACCTGAAAGCATTCCACTAACTGAGATAACCCATGGGAAAACTGGGGATGACCATAATGGTTTCCCCATAGCAAAAGCCAACATTACACCTGGATAAATTGTAACCGTAAAACCTAGGGCCATATTTGCTGCACCACAGATGATTCTAACTACAAAGTTGATTAAGGTTTCTTTTCTGAAAAGCCATAAAATCGCATTTAATGCTGCTACGGCTATGAAAGCCATACGGAGAATGGTTCCAACAGATACCATGGATTCTGGAAAATGACTGATTGCATACAAGACATTGGCTGGAGCTACCGTGAACCTTCCTAAGTCAAGTACAACTGTAAGAATGCTTGCTAAACCCAGAATGGGTGCTAGGTAAGCTCCTGATTCTGCTAAAGCATCATATTCACCTTTACCCAGAATATGGGCTGCTCCACTAGCTATGGCTGCACCTCCAGCTGTACCTATTAAGAATAGGTCTAAGGCTGTAAGCCAACCCCAAACAAGAACCATAACTTTTTACACCCCCTTACTTGAAGCTTTAACTTGAGCTTTTCTTTTTACAAGCATTTTTACTCCAAAATAACCTACCAATGAAATAATGAAAGTTGCAACACCAATTCCACTGATGGATTTTAACAAATCTGTTTTATAAGTTGAGATCGGCTCATGAGGTACCTTGGGGAAACCAAGTTTTTCAAAAGGTACATCTGAAACAAAAATCATCGAAGTCCCTCCAGCCTCCTTTTCACCATAGATATATTGTGCACCTGAATTATGGGCTTTTTCTAAAATTTCATCTCTATCTCCAAATTGAAGTGCACCTGTTTGACAGTTTGCAACACAGGCTGGAACCATTCCCTCCTTTATCCTATCCACACAGAAAATACATTTCCCTATAACTTTTCTTTCCTCATCAAAATGTGGTACATGCCATGGACATGCCTCCACACAATATTTGCACCCAATGCATCTATTTGGGTCATAGATTACGGGTCCTTCTGGTAGTTTTTTAAGTGCTTTAGTTGGACACACAGAAACACAGGTTGGTTCCAGACAATGCATACATCTAACCGAGGCCATCCTCCAACTGATGTTCCCCGCCTCATCCTTTACTTCACTAAACTTAACGTAACACCATGTGTTTGCTGAAAAACCTGTTGGATTTGTATACTCATCCTCTGTGATTGCTGTTTCTTCGGCTGGAAGCTTATTCCAAACTTTACATGCAACTTGACATGCCTTACATCCAATACATTTTCTAACATCAATTAATATAGCCTTAGGCTTTTTATTATAAGAGTTAACGGTCTCTTCAGCTTTACTTAAGGTTATAGGTGAGGTGAATAAGGCTGTCAAACCTGCTCCAGTTACCGCAGCCTTTAAAAAATTTCTTCTAGATAATTTTTCAACCATTTTTTCACCACCACCTAAGCTTTATACACTTTTACACATACATCAGACATACAAGCTCCTCCTGTTGGGTCTTTTCTAGCTAGAATTTCGTCAATAGTTTGGTCTGGAACTAGGTCTCCATCATTTGCTCCATGACCGTAACCGTAAATAAGACCTCTTGACCAATGTCCAAACCCATGGGAAAGACAAACACAATCCTTCCTTATTCCCTCAAATAGTTTAGCTTTAACCTTAATTCTTCCAACTCTTGATTCAACCCAAACCCATTCAAGGTCATTAATACCCAAAGCTTTAGCTGTTTCTGGATGAATAATAGCAGCATTTTCAGGATAAGCCTCTAAAAGATACGGGTTGTCTGTTGTTTTACCATGTCTATGAACAGGGGGTCTTGTTACGATAAGGTAAAGTGGATATTCTGCTGTCGGTTTATCCCTCCGAGGTTGCCATGAGGGTAAGGGGTCATAACCATATTTTTTAAAGGTTTCACCATAAACCTGAATTTTTTTACCAGCCTTAGCCATTGATTCAAGCTTAGTAAACGGCTTAAACTCTCCAGGTTTATCCCACAAACCTTTTGAAGCTAACTCTTCAAAAGATATACCTAACGCCTGTTTAACAGAAGCTTCAATATATTCGCTGGATGAGAAAAATGTTCCATCAGGTTTTTTGAAGTATTCCGGTACTATCCTTTTTCCAAGCTCACAGAAAATCCAACCTGCACTTTTACATTCATACATCGGATTTATAACAGGTTGAAAAACTGAAACCTGCGGATACCATCCATTATAAATTCTTACACTGTATCCTTTCCTTTCCCAATATGTACAGTCTGGGAGAACTATGTCAGCCATCTGAACGGATTCGCTTGGTAAAATATCAATTGTAACTATAAATTCTAATTTTTTAAGAGCCTCAACAAGCTTTTTCGGGTTTGGAAATGAAAGTATATTATAATGATAGATGATTGCTGCCTTAACCTCATAGGGTTTTTTATTTAAGATGTTGTTCGCTAACGTTGAAAAAATTCCCAGTTTAACTTTATCCAGTAATGGAAGCTTAACTCTTCCACAAATATCCTCTTTTATTGGAGGTTCCGGATAGGGTGGAGGCGGAAAAACTTTGTCTAGGGAGGGAAACGTTACACCTTTAGTAAAAAGCCAACCACCAACATTGTCTATAGCTCCAACCAAAGCATTTAAAATTATTATTGCATGTACAAGCTTCCAACTATTTGCATAACTTGGTCCTGGTGGGTCTCTTTTATGAATAGGAATTACAGATGGTTTTATGGTTGCGAATTCTCTTGCTATTCTTCTAATAGTTTCAGCTGGAACACCGGTTATCTCAGAAGCCCATTCAGGAGTATATTGACTTGCCCAGCTTCTAATTTCACTCTCATGCTCCTTAAAGTTTGTATATTTTTCTACATAATCTTTATCATATAACCCCTCATTAAGAATAACATTGATCATGGCTAAAGCAAAAGCCAAATCTGTTCCTGGGACTATCTGAATCCATTCATCAGCCTGTGAAGACATTAAGGTTGTATTAGGATTTATAACAACAACCTTAGCACCCTTCCATCTACCCTCAATAAATCGACGTGTAAGAGTAACCTTAGCTTTTGAAGGTTGGTCCCAACCAAAACATAAAATATACTTTGAGTTTGGAAAATCATAGGCCCAAAGTTTTGCACCTATAGTAAATTTTTCAACAACCACATGGGTTATGATACAGGTATCATGATGGGTAATTTTATTAGGTGAACCTATGGCTTTTCTAAGCCTTTCAACATAACCTGTGGGAGATGCTATAAATATTATGGATTGAGGCCCATAGGTTTCCTTAATCTCCTTTAGTTTCTCCGCTGTTGTGTTTAACGCTTCATCCCATGAAATTGTCACCCAACCGGGGTCTACCTCAATTCCCTTTTCGGGATTTGTTCTTTTCATCGGGTATTTTAGTCTGTCGGGTGCATAGGGTAGGTAGGAGCCTGCAATACCCTTAGCACACATTTTACCTCCACTATGAAGGTCTTTCGGGTTTCCTTCAACAAACTTTATCACCCCATCTTCTGTATGAGCTATTATACCACAGTTTGAATGACATACACCACAGGTTGTGTAGAATTTTTCCATTATTGTTGGTTTAGGCCATTCTATTGAAGGTTGAAATTTTAAGGCATTTAAAATAATATCTTCATTCCCACTGCATAAACCCAAAAAAGCAGCTGAAGCAACAGCCATCTTAAGAAATTCACGTCTTGATGTTCCGCCCATGTAAAACACCTTTTAGAATTTATTCTAAGTATTTTGAGGTTGTTTGTTTAAAAATTTTACCGTTCATACTTACCTTCGCGTATCTTTAAAGCTAAGTGCAAAAAACTTAAAAATTTTTTAAAATAAACAAATATAGGTTAAGGCTAAACATTTCTAAGGTATTTTAGGGGGAAAAACAAATTTCTGTTTTAAACCACCAAAAGATGTTTCATATAGCAAATCATAGAAGTAACGTTTATAAGTTTTTAGCCATCAACCTTTTTAACCCTACAGAAAAAATTTTTAAGGAAAAATCAGTCATCCTTAAACAAGCTCAAAAATCCTTAAACGAACTTGAAAAAACCTTTTATTTTAAATCTATTAAGTGTCTTAACCAGCTGTTAGATGAGAAAATTGATAATTCAAACCTAAGAATTGAATACACGAAACTTTTTATTACATCTTACCCAAAAGTTCCATGCCCACCCTATGAATCGGTTTACAGAACGGAAGATAGACTAACAATGAGGAAAA
>NJEB01000078.1 GCA_002254975.1 Candidatus Hecatellales archaeon ex4484_218
GTTTCTGCTGTTGGAATTTCTCCAATAATATGCATAATATGTTCTTTTTGTTCTAAAGAAACAACTTTCCCTCTTCTTCCAACAATTATTTTTGTTACATTTCCAACCTGCTCAGATGGAACTTTTACTGTTACTTTTAGAATAGGTTCTAATAGAGTTGGATTAGCTGAAAGAAAACTTGCATAAAGCGACCTACGAGTTGCAGGCATAATTTGAGCTGGACCTGTATGAACAGGGTCTTCATGGATTTGAGCATCAACAAGTTTAACTTTTATCCCTCTAATGGTTTCATAGGCTAAGGGCCCTTCCTCAATACTCCAGTTAAAAGCTGAAATAATAGAATCTTTAACCACATCCAATCTTTGAATACCTTTTGTAACATCAGTTAAAATATTGCAATGTTCATCAACCCTCCAAACACCTCTAGCCTCATCAGCATCCCAACCATGTTCTCTTAAAATTTTTGCAACTTGATGACGGGGTGTATAATCAGAAATTTCACCTCTTCGAATAAGGTCTACTATTTCAGGTTCTAAAGGTTCAACTTTAACATAAATTCTATTATGTTTATTAGGTGACTTACCTTCAAAAACCTGCCCTTCCTTACGAACCGTTTCCCTATACAACACGATAGCCTGAAAAAAGTCTACCTGTAGCTACAACACCAGCTTGAGGGTCAACAACAACATTAGTTATACACATAACAACAGGACCATTTCTATCACAGTTTAACATAGCTTGTCCAACTTCACTGTTTAAATCTCCACGCCAAATTTTAGGTATCCTATATTTTTGAGCAACATGAGGTGGAGGTACATGCTTAATAATCATATCCAGAATAGGTTCATGAAGAGGTGCAAGTTCAACAAGCTCTTTAACTTTCCCATTTTGGTAAGCTGAAACAATATCTGAAAATTTTATCCCCTTTTCCTGAGCTGTTTGAATAGTAAGACCCCATCTATCCTTTGCGGAACCAAAAGCAACAGTTCCAGTCATAGGGTTTACTTTCCATTTATCCCTAAATTGAGGCTCAGCATAAAGTTCAATTAAATTGTTAAAGTCACGAATAATCCTCATAAGTTTTTCTTGAACTTGTTGAGGAGTTAATCTTAACTCTTTGATTAAACGGTCTATCTTATTTATGTATAAAACCGGTCTAACTCTTTCCTCTAAAGCTTGTCTTGTTACTGTTTCAGTTTGAACCATAACTTCTTCAACAGCATCAACAACAACCACACAACCATCAATAGCTCTTAAGGACCTTGTAACCCTACCTGAAAAATCAACATGACCTGGAGTATCTATAAGGTTTATAACGTAAGGTTTACCGTCAATCTCATAGTAAAGGCTTATGTTTGCAGCTTTAATGGTCATCTGCCTTTTTTGTTCTTCCTCTAAATAATCTAAAGCTAAGGCTTGTCCTGCAACTGAAGGTGAAAGTAAACCTGCTGCTGAAAGCAAAGAATCTGTTAAAGTTGTTTTTCCATGGTCAACATGGGCTATAATTCCCGCATTTCTAACCTGGTCTAGGTTTTGAACTATTTTTAAGATTTCAGCTGTTGTTTTAAATTTTGGCATAGGACATTTCCCTTCAGAGTTTAAGCTAATGTAAAAGCAAACATCTACTAATTTAAAAAAGTTATGGTTTATTTTTTGGGTAGCTAGTCGATTTCCAATGTTTACTCTATGGTTGCATGTCTTTTTTTAAGGTCAGCCTCAGTTTTTCCCAGTCTATGCATAAGTTCAACAATCAACCCATCCAAAAAAACACTTACAGTAGCCTCAAAAATTGTGCCAAGTGGTGCTAAAGGTTCATGAACACCTAAAATTTGCCTTGAAAAATAATCTTTTTTACCTGCAACTTTTGTTCTTCCATAAATTATTACCTTATGGTCTGAACATCTACCTAAAGGAGAGTTTGGATAGGAGGTAATAGCTACAACTTTTGCACCAACTTTTTTAGCTATCCTTGCAGCTGTTACAACGGTTGTTGTTGAACCTGAACCTGAAATCGCAAGCAAAATATCTTCTTTTTCAATGGCTGGGGTGATTGTTTCCCCTATAACATGAACATTAAAATTTAGATGCATAAGTCTCATAGCAAATGCTCTACCAACCAAACCACTTCTGCCAGCACCCATCACAAGAATTTTTCTGTTTTTTTCTTTAGCCTCCAACAAAATATCAATAAACTTGTTAACTTGGTTGGGCTCAACAAGTTTTAAGGAGTTTGATAAAGCTTCAACAATTTCTTCAACAGCTTTTTGAAGATACTCCAACTAAACCAACCTTAAGGTTTAGTTACAAACATCAATTATCCTAGGTCTAAATTGATGTTAATTTTCTATGCTTAAAAACTTTGGTATTACCAAAAAATTTAAACTTTCAATTTTACCTTTAAAATTTTTAAAATTTCATTAAAAACATTTTCAAGATTTCCATATCCATTAATTCCAGCTGAGGTTGGATGACCCCCACCCATACCCGAAAATTTTTCACCCAAGGAAAATGCTATATCTTTCCCTAGATGAATTCTAGTTTTATCGTAAAATTCTTGGGTTGACCTTAAACTAACCTTTATTTCACCCTTTTTTTCTCCACCAACAACAGCTAAATCTCCACCCAAATTTAGGAAGGCTCTGGCTACCGAAGCTTGGTAAGAACCAACATTAGAAAAAACTATAAGCCAATCTTTAAGCCTGTAAAGTTTAAGTCTACTTGCAGCTTTAAGCCTAGCTATTTTTTCAGGTTTTTCCATAGGTTTAACCATAGCTTTTAAGGCTTTTTCAATGGTTAAACCATAATTTAAAAGTTCAGCTGAAATTTTTAGAGTATCAGCTGATGCGTAACGAAAATTTTTTGTTTCAAAAATTATTCCAAAAAGAAGACCTAAAGCATCTTTTTTACTTAATCTAAATCTTGCTTTGCAACAAAGCCTATAAACTATTTCGCAGGTTGAACGTGCATTAACATCAACAACCATCAAAGAAGCAATTTTTCTTGTTTTTGGATGAACAGCATGATGGTCAACAACCATCAAAGGTTTACGGGATTTTTCAACAATCAAACCCCATTCATCAAGTTGTTTAGTTGTGCTTGTATCAACCATCACAAAAAAATCAGCTTTTCTAAAATTTGGTTTAGCATTAGTTTTAACTTCAACTTTTTTCATTAATAATTTTGAAAGTTTACTTGGACCATGAACAAAAAAAATGTCACATTTAAGCCTAGGATGAATTTTTTTTAGTAATTTTGAGAGAACATGGGAAGCATAAACTGCATCTGGGTCTGCATTATGATGACAAAAAATTATTCCATATCTTGCAGAAATTCTTCTAAGAAATCTTCTTATTCTAACAAGCATTTTTTTGGATTTGTTGTTGAAGTTCTCTTAATTTTTCTCTTGTTCTTTCTTCTTGTTTTCCAAGTACAGAAGCTCTTACACTTAAAAGTTCTCTTCTTTCTGTTAGGTCCTTAGTAACCGATTCTTTATCCTTCTTTACCAAAAGCATTCCAACAGACTTATAAATGATAGCATCATCCCCCATCTTTTTTAATTCTTCTAAAGCCTTATCAGTATCTGTAAGCTCCATCTCAACTTGTTGTTTTTGAGAAACTATGATTTGAAGTGTTTGTTGAAGTTGTTGAAGTTTTGCAAGTTCTTCTTGAAGATTTGCAGGTATTTCTGTTTCTTCACCCAACTTTTTCAACCCATTATTGTTTAAGTTTATTTTAAGAAAAACTTTTAGTCTAATCTAAACTATTGAGGTTTAACATTCTAATTAAAGTTTTTATTTTTTGTTGTTTGGATGTTTAGGTTGAAAAAGGGTGAGGTTTTTGAGGAAGCAGATTAAAGTAGCATTAATTCCGGTTGTTGGTTTAACATTTTTTCTAGGAATAATAATTTTTTACATTTTAACCGAGCCGGTTAAGCTTACAAACATTATTACCCGATATTTTCTTATATTCATCATATTTTTTACATTTTTATTTATTGGTTTGGGTTTTTTAAGTAGATGGATTTTAAGCGGAAAATAACTGAATATATTTTTGCTCTATCCTAAGGTATCTAAAACATTTCTTAACATGTTAACCCAACGACAAAAAGAGTTTATGGAAGACCTTAAAGCAGAGAGGTCTGAAGATTTAAAAATAATCAAAATTTTTCGTCCTTTTCTTCTAAGTAAAACCTTAAATCTTAAGGTTGACATTGATTTTGCTTCCAGCCTTAAAGCTTCAACTATTTTTTCAGCCTTAATTTTGGAACCAATATCCATGCTAACTTTAGCGTCAACCAAAAATTTTTTCCTCAAAAATTACCCACCCTTTTAAATGAAGAGCAGGACCGATTTCCATTTTATGCATAGTAGAAAAAAAAGTTATTTTTGCTTTATACCCTAATCCCTCAAAAATTTTTAGGTAAACTTGATAATTTTCTTTTTCAGCCTCATCAACAAATGGAGCTTTCAAAATTTTTGAAATTTCTTTAGCTAGTTTTTTAAGTTCTTCTTTTTCCGGTTTAACAACAGCTAAACTTCGACATCTTATCCTAAGTTTTCTCCAAAAAGTTGGATACTCTCTTTGAAGACGAATACCTTTTAAGTATAAGGTTGGAGGAAAAAGTTTTAGTTCTCCATCCCAAACCTTGTAAAACTCTATTTTTCCAGGCCCTCCCTTCCATCTTGTAACCAATAAAACATAGTTAGATTGTAGATTAGAAGCAACCTCTGCTAATTCCTCCATACTCATTTTTCCTCTATTTATCCGGTAAGACCTTGGAATAACTGTATGTAAATCTCTCATTAAGGTTCGTATAGACTTAGTTGGTCTACGAGAACTTGTTATCAAAACCTGAATTGGTTTCACTTTATTTAACCTAGAAAATTTCTTTTTCCCTAATTTTTTTCTGAAGCTTACCTTTAACCTTAAACCCTTTAATCACTTCTTCTGGCGGGATTTCTATTCGATTGGTGGTTCTTTTTAGGGTTAATCCACAAACACCATCTGGTAAAAGCCTATTCCTAGCACAAAAAGCATATTTACATGTGTATCCTTTACAAACATCATCAGCAAATTTACAATAAATTTTCCCAGATTTACGTTGTAGAGCTTTTTGACTGCACCTAAAAAATTCACATTGGGGAGAACATTTTTTTACTTCAACCATTCTACTGAACCCCGAACAGGATAAGGAGAAAGATTCATCATCCAGTCGACGGGTCCCTTTAGCTTGTATAAGGTTTCGGATGGTAATAAATTTTATTTTTAATTTTTAGCCTTAGAGAAATATAAAATAGGTGCAAAGACTTTAAAATTTAGAGGTTAAATTTAGGATGAGAAAGCTTCTATATGTTGTTTTGGATGGTTTAGGAGACCTTCCTAATCCAAGATTAAATGATAAAACACCTTTAGAAGCTGCTAAAACTCCAAGAATGGATTTTCTTGCTGAAAAGGGTAAAACTGGTTTAATGTATCCTATAAGGAAAGGAGTTGCTCCTGAATCTGATGCTGCTGTTCTTAGTATTTTAGGTTATGACCCTTTTAAGTATCATTCTTCAAGGGGTGTTGTTGAAGCTGTTGGTTCTGGTTTAGATTTTAAGTATGGAAATCTTGCACTTAGATGCAATTTTGCAACAGTTGATGAAAAATGTGAATTTGTTTTGGATAGAAGAGTTGGAAGAAATCTTACATCTGAAGAAGCATTTAAACTAGCTGAAGCTATCAACAAAAATGTTAGACTAACCTACGTTCCTTCCACCTTCATTTTTAAAAGTACAACAGCTCATAGAGGTGTACTTTTAATTAAAAGGTTGGATGGAAAACTTTCTGGAAAAATTACAAACATCGACCCTGCCTATACAAGAACCTTAGAAGGTGTTGGAGTTGCAAAAGCTCAGACAAAAATGAAGATTGAAAAATGTTTACCTATGGTTAATGATGAAGAAGCAAAAATTGCAGCTGAACTTGTAAATGAGTTTGTGGAGAAAAGCCATAAAATTTTGGAGAAACATGAGGTAAATCTAAAAAGGCTAAAGGAGGGAAAACCTCCAGCAAACTATGTTTTAACTAGGGATGCTGGTGATAATCTTCCAAAATTTCCAAGTTTTTGGGAGCTTTACCATTTAAGGTTTGGTTGTATGGTTGAAATGCCTGTTGAAAGAGGAATAGCCTTATTATGCGGAATGGAGGAAATTCCACTTCCACCACCAACAGGAAACCTTAAAACCGACTATATTATTCGAGCTGGAAAAGTTTTAGATTTTCTTCAAAAAACTTTCCTAACAATTTCCTTGCTTAAACCTATTTTAACTAGAAAATCATTGGTTTTCTTTAAGTTTTTTCCCTCTACCTTAAATTTTTTGGCGATGTTTTGGATGGTTTCAACATATTCCCAAGGATAAACAACCCATTCCTTAACTTCATGAACATAATAATTTGGACTATATTTACTCCAAGGTTTTTTATGTAATGTTGCAGTTTTAACGTTCAACTTTTTCCCTTTTAAACTATTAAAAACAAGCTTTAAAGTTTCACCTGAATCAGCAACATCATCCACAACCAAAATATTTCCTTTTTTAGGAAACATGGAAAAAGGTTGAATTATTCTAGGTTTTTTCTTCCTAAAACCTTTATAAGCTTTAACTTTAACTGTTACAAGTTTTAAGCCACCCCAAAGCTCACTTAAAATTTTTGATGGTAAATAGCCTCCATCCAAAACAGCGATGATTATGGTTGGTTTAAACCCGTCCTTAACAATTTTTTCCCAAAGCTTAATTGAATCTATATAAACCTGATTTAACTTTAAAACCTTAAAATTTAAAGTTTTCAACGGTTTTTCCCTTAAGGTTTTGGGTAGAAGTTAAGTTTAAAGTTTAAAACATACCCTACCTAATTAAACATTCATGAAAAAAGTTGGTGAGATTAAAGAGCCTTTGTTTGGCTACATGCAAGAGGTCGTGGTTGTTCCCGTAGAAAATCTTAAAGTTATCGAGGTCCAAAGAAAACCTTCATCTTACCATGTTCGAAGATTAGCTGAATCTATGCGTAAGATAGGTTTTACAACCCCTGTTATTGCTGTAAAGGAGAAAGATGGAAACAGCTACATTATAATTGATGGGCAACATAGACTTCTTGCTGCAAAAGAGGTTGGAATAAAAGAAATTTCATGTATTGTTATCCCTGAAAAATATGCTCATGACCTAATGGAGTTAAACATTGAAAAACAAATGTCTCTTAGAGAAAGAGCTTATGTTGCCTTAAATGTTTACCGGATGTATCTTGAGGAAGATAGCTCCATAAATGAGGATGACCCAAGAATTCTTGACTCCATAGAGTTTCCCTACTATGTAACTCTTGGAAT
>NJEB01000079.1 GCA_002254975.1 Candidatus Hecatellales archaeon ex4484_218
TTAAAGTTTCAGTTTAACAAAAATAAAAGATTTTAAACCCAAAATCTTATTAAAAACGAGGAAAAATTAAGAGGAAAGTCCATGGAAATAAAAATTTTAGAGTTAACAGAAAACAAGGCAAAATTTGTTCTTTCAGGTTGTAGTCCAGCTTTTGCAAATGCAATTAGAAGAATAATTATTAGTGAAGTTCCATCAATGGCTATTGATGATGTTTTTGTATATGAAAATAGTTCAGTTTTAAATGATGAATTTATTGCTCATAGGTTAGGTTTAATCCCTCTAAAAACAGACCTAGATAGTTATGTTCTTCCTGAAAAATGTAAATGTAAAAGTGAGATGGGCTGTAACCGATGTAGAGTTGTGGGAACTCTTGATGTTGAAGCTACAGATTCAAGAAAAACAGTTTATTCTGGAGACCTAAAATTTGAGGACCCTGATATCAAGCCTGTTACAGATAAAATACCTATAGTTAAACTTGAGGCTGGACAAAAGCTTAAATTGGAGGTTCATGCAAAACTTGGAACTGGAAAACAACATGCAAAATGGCAACCTGTTTCAACATGTGCCTACAAATACATGCCTAACATAACCATAAGCAAAAAAATATGTGATAATTGTGGTTTATGTGTTGAAGCATGCCCTAAAAAAGTTTTAAGTTTAGAGGATGGAAAACTTAAGGTTGTTGACTTATTAAAATGTACCCTATGTAAAGAATGTATGAATGTTTGTCCAAAACAACCACCAGCAATAAAAGTTGAAGCTGATGAAACAACTTTTATTTTTACAGTTGAATCTACAGGTTGTTTACCTGTAAAAAGAATTTTAGTTGAGGCTGCTGAAATCCTTAAAAGTAAGGTTGAAGAATTATCCAAAGAAGCTAAAGGTTTGGGCTAGGAGAAATGAAGCTTCCAATTCAAAATCCTGAAAGAAAAAATTTGATAAGTTTTCTTAGGAAAAAAGCTAGAGAAAATAATGCAAATATTTGGAGAACAATAGCTGAATTTTTGGAAAAACCTAGAAGAAGAAGGGTTGCAGTAAACGTTAGTAGGATAAACAGGTATACAAAAGAAAATGAGGTTGTTGTTGTTCCAGGAAAAACTTTAAGTGCAGGAATTTTAAACCATCCGGTAACAGTTGCAGCTTTTGCTTTCTCTGAAAAAGCAAAACAAAAAATAGAGAAAGTTGGAGGTAAATGTATAAGTATTCAAGAGCTTGTAAACCAGAATCCAAAAGGCTCAAACATAAAAATAATAACCTAAAAATTTTAGTTATGCTTATTTTTGTTAAGGTTTAACATAAAACTTTAAATATGGTTTTTTCTTCCCAAATATCCATCAATCCTTTAGGGGCTTGTTTATGGTTACAAAGGTTCCTCATGACGCAACCATTATTGATGCCTCAAATTTGATTGTTGGTAGGTTGGCTAGTATTGTTGCTAAAAGACTTTTGATGGGTGAAAAAATAGCTATAGTTAATGCTGAAAAAGCTGTTTATGCTGGTAGAAAAAAGGCTAAGGTTGAAGAATTTAAAAAGTTTTTTGAGATTGTTGGAAGAACAAACCCAAAATATGGGCCTAAACATTACCGTAGACCTGACACAATCCTACGTAGGGTTATTAGAGGAATGCTTCCTATGGATAAAGCTAAGGGTAGAAAAGCCTTTAAACGTTTAAAAGTTTATGTTGGAATTCCACCTGAAGCTATGGATAGGGAAGCTCAAACAATAAATGAAGCTTCAGCCTCAAAATTAAAATGTAGCTATGTCTATTTGGGTAAGGTAGCTGAAGAATTTGGTTGGAAGGAGGTTTAGCGGAAATGCCTGCAAGAAAACTTGCATTGATAGCAACTGGAAAAAGAAAAACAGCTATAGCTAGAGCTGTAATTAGACCTGGAAATGGAAACATCAGAATAAATAATATTCCTTTGGAGGTCTACCAACCTGAGGTTGCAAAATGGAAAATTATGGAGCCGTTAATGCTTGCAGGAGACCTATGGAAACAGGTAGATATAGATGTAAATGTTAAGGGTGGAGGTTTTATGGGTCAAGCTGAAGCTGTAAGAATGAGTATTGCTAGAGGACTTGTAACCTGGTTTAAAAGCTCTAAACTAAAAAAGCTTTTTATAAGTTATGACCGTTCCATGATTGCTGGAGACCCAAGAAGAAAAGAAATGAAAAAGTTTGGTGGACCGGGAGCTAGAAGAAGAAGACAAAAATCTTACAGGTAAATTTTCAGTCAGATATGGTTTTTACACCTACCCAATCTGTTTTAACCTTATAAACCTCCCCACCAACATTTCGTATTGCTTGAGCAACTTTTAACCATTCTTTGGGTTTAACTAAAGCAATCATACATCCCCCTCCCCCTCCACCAGTAAGTTTTGCTCCTAAGGCTCCAGCATTTTTAGCAGCATTTATAAGCAAATCAAGTTTTGGATGGGAAACACCAATATTAGAAAGTATTTTTTGGTTTTCATCCATAAGACTTCCAAGTTTATCCCAGTCTCCATTTTTTAAAGCTTTAACAGCCTCTAAAACAATTTTTTCAGCTGTTTCAAGCATAGATTCAACAAGTTTTTTTCTTTCCCTTTTTAGCTTATCAACTTTTTTGACAAATTTTCCTGTAATTCTTCTAATACCAGTATTTCCAACAACAAAAATTGGTTGTTTTTGTAGTTTTAAAGATTGAATTGGTGACCCTAACTTGTAAAGAATTATTCCCTTCAATTGAATGTTTAGAATATTTTAAAACCTCTTCAACAGCTAATCTTACCGGATTTAAAATTTTTTTACCGGTTAAACCACCTTTTAAATCAAAATATTTACCATCTCTATAAATTCCTTCAACTTCAAAATTTTTTGATAAAATATACAATCCTTTTTGATTCCAATCTTTAACCTTTACTTTTGCATGAAGGTTTACAGCCATACTAAGAGCTGGAGAACCATGAACACAAAAATGTTCACCTTTAAACTTATATTTTTCCATTTAATTCTTCCACGAAGTAAATCTTGAGGACTAATTCTTCTTTCCTCAATTATTTTTTGAAAAATTTCCTTGCTTGTTTCAAGATACATATCTTCTTCATGGTTTTCTGACGAAATTTCCAGTTTTACCTCGTTAGGTGAAAGATGAAAAATGTAAATCGCATCATCTTTAACATTTAAAGTAACAATCCTACCAGCATACTTTTCAAGAATTTTTTGGTATTCAGATTTAAATTTAACTCGATTGTTAAATTTTTTTACAGCATTTTCAAGAACTTCTTGGAAAGCCATATAGGTTATTAAGCCTAAAATCTTAAATTTAAAATTTACTCTTAAAAAATTCTTAACTTAGTTTGAATTTGACAGTAAGCTGTCCCATCACAAATGGTTGTGTTAAGCTGAGGTAAATTTTCTCTACAAGAAGCAAAATTTAGGTTTTGACTTAAAACTATAGACCTAAATTTTTTAATGTATTTAAACCTTAATTCTTCCGGAAGATATAGATACCCTGCAATCCGTCTCCCTCCCGAGTAAATTTTTTTAAGCTTCTCTGAAAGTTTTGGATTTATTTTTTCCATTTTTTTAAAAAATCCTTTAGCAGGTTTTAAAGTTGAAACTGTAACTTGTTTAACACCTACACTTGCTAGGGTTGAAACAAGTAGTTTAAAGTCTTTTTCATCATCATTTAAAAATGGAATAATCGGGTCTATCCTAGCTACAACAGGAATATTTTTTCTAGCTAAAAAATGGATGGCTTTAATTCTTTTTTCCGGTAATGGAGCTTTAGGTTCGATTTGTTTCGCAATTTCATCTTTAAAAGTTGTTATGGTTATAGCAACAACACTTCTAGTTTTTGTTAAAAGGTCTAAATCTCTAACTACAAGATTTGATTTTGTAACAATTAAAATGGGGAAACCATACTTAACTAAGACTTCTAAGCATTTCCTTGTTAATCTTAATTTTTCCTCTATGGGCTGGTAAGGGTCTGTGCTATCACTAAGCATTACCGGAAGTTTTGGTTTAGTATTTTTAACCATAGCCTCAACAGCTTCAATAAGATGGTATCTTGGTTTTAAGGGTCCTACAAATGATGGAAATTTTACAGCATAACAGTAGACACAACCATGACCACATCTTCCAAGATAAGGGTTTAAATTGTATTTTGGTGGACAAGTACAAAAAGCTTCCTTGGGTGAATTAAATTTTGGAAGTTTTTTTTGAGACATTTAGGTTTCATCCAAAATTTTTTGGTATCCTTCCTTTGGTTGAGGTTTATAGGGTGAGTCTAAAAGCTCACAAATTTTTTCAATTTTACTTTTACCCAAACCCTCAATAAGCATAAGTTCTCTTTTAGATGCTTGAAAAATTTTTCTTACACTTCTAAATCTTCTTAACATTTTATCAGCAAGTTTTAAACCAACACCAGGCAAAGAGGAAACAACATAAAGTTGATGGTCAGCTAAACTTTTTATTTTTCTTCTTTCTCTTAAAACTGGTTCAATAGGTTTTATTTCTTGAGCTTGATTTGCCAAAATTTTTATTAGTTCTGCTGTTTGATTAGGGTTAGCTGTAAAGAAAATATGTACACCATATCGAATAGAGAGTGATGTTAAAGCTCCCCAAATAGACCTTGGTTTGGGAAATGTTTCTAAAGTTTCTTGAAGGTTTCCCTCAACTAAAAAAATTGGGTTTTGATAAGTTTCAACAAGCCTGTAAGCTTGATTAAAAAGTCTACCTGAAATCATAGATGAAACAAAATCTTCAACATTTTTTCTTTCAACAGCATAATCATTGGGTAAAATATAATCTCCAACAGTTAAATTTTGATAGATAACCTTTACACCTAACTTTGAAAGAATTAAAGGTACACCTGAATCTTTTTCCCTAAAATCAACATAAATTTTAATATTTTCCATGTTAATCTCAACTCTACCCTAAAATATTTTAAGGTTAAAGTTAAACCTAGCCTTTTTCGCTTCTATACGCAAAAAGAAGATAAACTAAAATATCCCTCAAAAATTTCCCAAACTTTTCTTCAGCAAACCTTTTAATAGTTTTAGCATCCTGAAGTTCCCCATTAAAATAAAAATAGGAAATTGTTTTTCTAACACCTAAATCATCAGCTGGAATAACATTTAAACCCATACTTGCAACCATTACAAGCTCAGCAGTCCATCTACCAGCACCCTTAATCTTAGAAATTTTTTCAACAATTTGGTTTGGTTTAAGTTTACGTAGATTTTCAGGATTAAATTTACCTTCAAAAACTTTTAAAGAAAAATTTTTTATGTATCCAGCTTTTCTCCAACTTAAACCACATTTTCTTAGTTCTTCAATTTTAGCTTCAGCTAAAGTTTGAGCTGAAGGAAAATCATAAAAATTTTCATTTTGAAACCTAATTTTTTCACCAAATTTTTCAACAAGATTTGCGGTAATTGTTTCTGCAACTTTAAGAGATATCTGTTGTTGAATTATAGCTTTAACTATTCCCTCAAAAATGGTTGAAGCCATTAAACCAGCCTTACCAAAACCATACAACCTATTTTTAACCTTTTTTAAAATTTCATCCTTATCCATAAAACTATAAAGTTCTCTAACCTTACCAACACCCAACATTAAACTTACAAGTTTAACAACTTTTCTTTTTTCATCCTTAGACAAATCTACAGTTAAAATTTTAAGTTTAGGTTTTTCTACAGAGCCTTCCGACCAAACTTTAACTGGGATAAGTTTACCATCGATGTTAAATGCTCTAAGCCAAGCATTATCCTTTACTATGGATGGTGTTGGTCTGGAAGGTAACAGGTAAAATTTTAGTTTTAAATTAAAATTGTAGGGTGGTGGAGGATTTAAATCTATTATCAACTTTAACCAAAAAGGTTTAACTGTTTTAGGATGTGTAAACTATTACTCGATAAAGTCTTCGATTTTAGGTGGTTCTGGCGGTAAACCTTTACGTTT
>NJEB01000009.1 GCA_002254975.1 Candidatus Hecatellales archaeon ex4484_218
AAACACCATTAGATGTATGAGGAGATAATCCAACAACTAAATGTCCAATAAGGTCATTTCTATCCTTTACATTGTAAAATTTTTTAAGTCCATACAATTTTTCAAGTAGATCATCAATAAAACATGCAACTTTAACAAGAAAATCTCCACATTTCTCAGGTACAATTATATCTTGAACTTTAAGTTCACATAGTTGGTCTGGGTTTGTTAGAGGATTTCCAAGATAATCTTTTTCGTAGCCCAGTTCTTTAAGTTTCTGGATAGTAACACCAATTTCTGAAGGTTTAAAATGGGTTAAAGGTGCATTGGTTAAATCATACCTGATGGTTCCATCCTTAAAAACTGATAAACCATATTTTGCTCTTAACAATCCTTTTTCTAATGGTTCAGGTATTTTTTTCTTGTTGGTTAAACCTTTAACACCCTTAACTAGGTCTGGAAAACCTAAACCTAAACGTTCACAAGCCTCATTCAAATATTCTTTTAAATCAATTATCTGTTTACTGTAAAATTTTGCTTCAACCTTACATTGAGGGCAAACATCCTCATTTTCAGCTAAAACTCGACCACAAAGAGGACAAAAACCTTGAATAACAGTTTTTACCCCACAAATAGGACAAACAGGTTTAAAGGTAGGCCTTCCACAACTTGGACATTTACGTTTAACAATTTCAACTTCAACAATTTTTTTGGAAGCTTCAACAAGATTACGTTGAGAACCCCCAGCTAAACCTACAGGAAATAATACATGTACTGGAGGTTTCATTTTTCTTTCTTTAGCTTTTTCAGGACGGCCCATCCTTGCACCTATAAAACATGCAAATTTATTCTTAACCCAAAAACCGGTTAGACGTCTAATTATTTTTAATGGGTTTTCATCTTGAAGAATTGTTTCATCATCAAGATTCCTCCCATAACCTAAACATACAGTTAAGGATGCAGCATCATCTTCAACAACAATTTTTTCATCAATTAGCCTATGAGGAATTAAAAGTTTTTCTAGGATAAGCTTAATTTCCGGGTTAAAATCTAAAAACAATTTTTTAATAAATCCTTCATTTCCCACCTCAACTTTACTTTTTAAAACAGTATTTCTAAGTTTAACAAATTCCTCCCAACCTATATTTTTCCAGAAATAGGTATATCTTGGATGCAGAGGAACATTTAAATTAAGAGAAATTTTTAAAGCTTCAACAACATCCGGTTTAACAACCAAAAAATTGTTAAGGATTTCCTCTAAACGTTTAGGTTGAATACCCAAAAGTTTCGATGCTTCTTGAATAGAGTTTCCAAATTTTTCTTTTAAGGCTTTTTTTAGGTCCCAAATCCACCATTCTTCTACATAGCTAGGTGGAGCTAAAGGTTTTTCATTTTCATAAAATTCTGAAAAGGATATAAGTAGGTCTCCAAGAAAAAGAATTTTTTCAACTTTATCTTTAATTTTGTTTGCTTCATCAACATTTTCAACCCTAACAACAGAACCATCTTTTAATTTTACGATTGGTGGTTCAATAGTTTCAACAGCTCCAACAATTCCACCTTTCCCGGGCATTTCAAGTCTTAGCTGAGTTCCAACAGCCAAAAAACCATCCAAAATAATCATTGTTGCCGGATGAACACCAACACATGCAAGTCCGGTATTTCTTGCTCTTCCATATCTTAACCTAAATCTTCCACCAAATTTTTCGGTTGAAGGGAAGGAGAATACTGGTCTACCAGCAATAATATCCTGAAGATAGTCAGTTTCACTTTCTTCTTCTCTTGTAACAACGATGTTTTTAAGCCAATCCCAACCTTTTAAGTTAAGTTCATCAATAACCTTCCAAACTTTTCCAGCTCTTCCAGCAATTCCATCATTAACAACTCTTAAAGCACCACCTCTTACAGCATTTGTTTCAATGGTTGGTATATCTCTAAAAGATGAAACTTCAATAGGGTCTGTTTTGATACCTGTAACCTCAACTGGTAAATGTTGAAGAATATAAGCTAAAGTTTCATCATCCACATGAAATTGAAATCTTGAAACTTCACGTTCATACAATCTTAATTCTTCAATAAATCTTGAAATCTCTTCATCTGAAGCCCTATAAACATCTAACCCTAAAAGTTTTCTAACATAATCTCCAAGAACAACAATTAAAGCAAGTTCAGTTCCACCAGCAGACCTAATAGGCCCTGCAAAATATATGGATAGATACCTGCTAACCCCATAATCTGTTTGTTTCTGCTTAATAGATACTTTAACAATTCCTTGGATAGGTGCAGCAGTAACCCCCTCAGTTAAAATTGCTGTTCCAGTTTTAATTGCCTGTTCAGCAGCTTTTTCAACTTCAAAATTTCCAAATTCACCATAAAGAATTTCTTCAACAATTTTAAAAGCCAAAGGAACTCTTTGCATATGGCTAAGTTCCCTAATTCTTCTTCCAACACTTGGAGGTCCAACCATACATTCTATTCTATCAGCAAAATCTCTTGAAATTCTAATTTCTTCATGGATAGATTGTTTTGGGTCAAAACCTTTAGCTTTAGCCTCATCAACCAACCTAAAAATTTCCTCAAGTTTACTTTCAAACTCAATAAAATATTTTTTGTAATCTTCACTACAACTTGGAAACATAAAAGTTCACCATTAAAATTTCCAAAAAATTTAGCCTATTTGCCCAGAATAGAATAGGTCGCTAAATTTACAGTAGATGTCAACTGGATGACTTGGGCCTGTTATCTGGATTTCTCCAACTAAACCACATTGGCTACATTGAACTTTAGCAACTGAACCAATTTCACCCATAACAACTTTTACAGCATGAGCTCCACATCTGGGGCAAACAAAATATTTTGGAAGCTTCTTTTTAACAACCTTTACTACTTTCCTTCTACGTCTTCTCCCCAAAAAAACTACCTCAACGTAAGAAATATTGCAAGGAGTAAGATAAAATTAACGTTTTAAAAGATTTCAAGAATAGGTGGCATACATCTTTTATGCATGGAGACTTCAACCATACCTTTAACCTTTTCAACAACCTCAAAAGAAATCTTTAACTTCTCAGCAACTAGTTCAGGGTTAAGCTTTAAATCAACTAAACCATAAAGAATTTGGTCTAAAACCTCATATTTAACTCCCAATTCATCTTCATCTGTTTGTCCAACCCATAAACCTGCTGTTGGAGTTTTATCTATAATTTTTTTTGGAATATTAAGATAGCTTGCAAGCTTTTTAACTTGAGTTTTGTAAAGACTTCCTAATGGAAGCATATCTGAGGCTTCATCTCCCCATTTTGTGTAGTAACCTGTTAAAATCTCAGTTTTATTGCTTGAACCAGTAACCAGCAAACCAAATTTGTTTGCAAAATAGTATAGGGTAGCCATCCGGATTCTTGATTTAAGATTCCCATTAACTTTAAAGTTTTTGGGGTCTGAAAAAGGAATTGTTTCCAGAAAGGCCTTATAAACGTTTGAAATATCTGTTTTAACAACATCTAAACCTAAATTGTTTGCTGCATTTTTAACATCTTCAAAATCTTCGGGGTTAAAGGTTTCAGATTCAGGCATAAACAAAACTTTAACCCTATCCTTACCTAAAGCTTTAACACATAGGTAGGCTGTTGTTGTTGAATCAACACCCCCACTCATCCCTAAAACAACACCATTAACCTTAGCCTCATCCACAAATCTTCTAACCAAAAAACATAACCTATCAACAATCTCTCCAACATCAAAATCTAAAATTTTATCCAGAAAACTCAAAGATGAACCTCCATTCCAATAATTTTTTTGACTACATGATTATTAAATATGTTAAATTTTAACGGTTAGATGGTGGTATGGGTGTAGGATATATATCCTACTCAAAACTAAAATTTTTGGCTATATTTAAGGAAAACTTAAATATTTTAGAATTCTATGGTGTTTTGCATACTTATGGAAGTGTTATCGAATGGGTCATCGTAGAAAACATGCTCCAAGAAGAGGTTCACTAGCCTTTAGACCTAGAGCACGTGCTAAAAGAATGGTTGCAAGAGTTAGATATTGGCCTGAGGTTGAGGAAACTAAACTTTTAGGTTTTGCTGGTTATAAGGCTGGTATGACTTATGCTTTTGTTGTTGAAGATAATAAGGCTTCACCAAACTATGGTAAAGAAGTTTTTTGTCCAATAACAGTTATAGATACACCTCCTCTCTGGATTTGTGCTGTTAGGGCTTATGAACAAACACCTTACGGGTTAAGAACCTTTACCGAAGCTTGGGCTGAAAATTTACCTAAAGACCTTGATAGAGTTTTAACCTTACCTAAAAATATCTTAACAACCGAAAACCTAAAAAAAATTGAGGAGAATCTGGATAAAATTGCTGATTTAAGAGTTATAGCATGTACAATACCTAGAGAAGCTGGAATTTCAAAGAAAAAACCTGATGTTTTAGAGATTCCTGTTGGTGGGAAAGATATTAAAGAGAAATTTGAGTATGTAAAAAGTATTTTAGGTAAAAGAGTTCATGTTTACCGTTCCTAGAGCAGGTCAACTTGGATTTTTCCAAAGAACAGAATACAATAAAAGAATAATCAAAATTGGTTTTGATGGTAAAGAAATAACACCTAAAGGTGGTTTTCATAGGTATGGAGTAATTAAAGGACCATATATTCTGCTTAAGGGTAGTGTTCCAGGACCACCTAAACGTTTAATTAGGTTAAGACATGCTGTTAGAGGACCTGAAGAAATTCAGAAACCACAAGTTACCTATGTTCATGTTGGGTGAATTGGATGGGTGAAGAACCAGAAAAAATTGAAGAAACAAAACCTACAGCTGAGATAAACCTAGAAGAATTTAACAAACCGGAAATTCTTCCAGTTTATAGTTTAGATGGAAAAATTGTTGGAAAGGTTGAGGTTCCAAAAATTTTTATTTCAACACCTGTTCGTCCTGATGTGGTTAAAAGAGCTGTTTTAGCAATTCAATCAAGAAGATTCCAACCTAAAGGTAGAGACCCTATGGCTGGAAAAAGAACAACAGCCGAATCTAGAGGTGTAGGTTTAGGTATTGCAAGAATACCAAGAGTTAAAGGTGCAGGAACACCTAGAGCTGGTCAAGGAGCTTTTGCACCCGGTACCGTGGGGGGAAGACTTGCCCATCCACCAACCCCTGAAAAAATCATTATTAAAAGAATAAATAAGAAAGAGAAAAAATTGGCTTTAAAATCTGCTTTAGCTGCAACCACAAAAAAGGATTTGGTGGAAAAACGTGGACATAAGGTTGAAGATGTTTTCCGTTTACCTATTATTGTTGAGGATGAAATTGAAGAAGTTAAGAATACAAGAAAGTTAAGGGATGTTTTAAAAGCATTAAAGCTGGAGAAGGAGCTTGAAAGAATCATAGAGGGAAGAAGAATTAGAGCTGGTAAGGGTAAAAGAAGAGGTAGAAGGATTAAACAAGCTAAAGGGCCTCTTTTCATCGTGAATGAAGACCGTGGTATTGTTAAGGCTGCTTCTAACCTTCCAGGTGTTGATGTTGCAACAACCAAAAATTTAAATGTTGAACTTTTAGCACCAGGAACCCATCTTGGAAGATTAACAATTTGGAGTGAGTCTGCATTTAAAGAGGTTGGAGGTCTCCTAACAAAATAGCTTCTTTTTAGGGTGGTGTAGATTTTGGTTAAAGATTTAAGTAAGGTTCTTTTGTATCCTGTCATCACTGAGGATACTGTTCCTTTAATTGAAAATGAGAATAAGCTTGTTTTTATGGTTGACCGGAAAGCTACAAAAAATGAGATTAAACAAGCTTTTAGGATGCTTTATGATGTTGAGGTTGAAAAGGTTAATGTTTTAATTACGCCTAAAGGTGAAAAAAAAGCTTTTATTAAGCTTAAACCAGAATATAAGGCTTCAGATTTAGCTATAAAGATAGGTATTCTGTAGTTTAGAGGTAAGTTTTAGGTGAAAAGTAGATTTAAAACATGTATGTCCTGGAGGGAAAAACTGGAAAAACAACAAGAACCTAGGATTGTTAATATTCCACCAAAAATGGTAAAAAGATTGGGAAAAGGGAAAATGCTTATCCCTAAACCTTTAGATGTTGATGCGTTAATTCGAAAGGTTGAAAAAGGTAAACTTGTAACCCAAAACCAGATTAGGGAAAAATTAGCTAAAGATTACAATGTAAACTGCACATGTCCAGTAACAACAGGAATATTTATCCGTATTGTTGCTGAAGCTGCTGAGGAAGATTTAAGAAAAGGAAAAAAACAAGTAACCCCTTATTGGCGTGTGGTTGGCTTGGATGGAAGTTTAAACCCTAAATTTCCAGGTGGAGTTAAAAAACAAGCTAAAAACTTGGAAAAAGAGGGGCATGTTATTGTTTGGGATAAAAAAGTGCCTAAGGTAAAAGATTTCGAAAAATTTTTAGTTAAGTTTTGATTGTTTTAGGTTTTAACTTCGAAACCTTTTAGAGGAAGGTGTTTTTCTTTAAAACTTGAAGAAGACTTGTTTAACCCTAAGATTCTTTTAACATCTATATTTTTCTTGGTTATTTTAGCTCAAACTATGACTTTATCTTTTTCAGACCAGCCAATGATAATCCATCCACCAACTATTAGCATGGATTCTTCAAGTATGGTAAATATTAGGTATGCAGGTGAGAAGGATGTTTATGTTGTTTTACCTCAACTTCCAAAAAATTTTACAGTTGAATCTGCTAAAGTTGTTGGTGAAAAAGTTGGAGGATTAATCATAATTTCTGCTGAAAACATGAAAAAAGCAGGAATTTTTGATTGTAGTTTAGCGTTTTTTTCAACAGCCCCCTACAACCTAAATGTTTCCCTGTTAAAGGGAAATGATGTTAAACCTATCAGCCAATATATTTGTCCAGCAAACATAACAGTTCAGTTAAACCTTGTTTTAGCTTTAAACCTTAAAGAACCAGTACCTGAAGGTCAAATATTTATCCAACAATTTTTCATGAATACTTTTTCAAGGTTTGCTTCAGGATGGGAGTTTGCTGTGTATCTTATTTTTATCCCACTTTTTATGGTTACTGGATTTTTAAATTTACATGATATGAAAAGAAAAAAGGAAAAATGGACTAAACAAGATTCGGTAGCCCTAATTTTAAGACATGTTTTTTATGCTTTTCTTTTCTGTTTTATCATTGTTTCAATTGTAAGTTTAGGATTGCTTGTTTACAGTTATATTTTTAAAGTATCCCTCTTTTCTTTTGGAGTTTTTATTTTTTCAGCTTTACTTTTCGCTTTAATAGGTTTAATTTATTGGCTTGCTAAATGGAGGAATTGGTATGACCTTATCGATGAGGAAGATTAGTGGAGAGGCAGACTCTAAACCATGGTGGCTTAAACATCCAAACCTACGTAAAATACTTTTTCTCCCCCTATACTTAACAACAAGAGATTATCGACGTTGGAGAAATGCTCAACTAACCCCAAAAAAACTTAGAAGAAACCTTCGTGAGCTGGATAAAAAATTTCCCTTTAAACGTGAAAATCTTATTGGAAGAGACCAAGAATATCAGTTACTTATGACAAGTTTTAGTTACCATGTTATTCAAGACTCGCAGGTTAGGGAGATTTTTAAGGCTGCTCCACCACCAAAATTTTTTATTCTTAAAGGTGCAACTGGAACAGGGAAATCTTTGTTAGCTGAAGTATGCATTAGAGATGCAATAAGTTATGGGGTAAGTAAAGGTGTTAACATTCAACCTATCATAGTTAAAGGTGAAGATGTTTTTGACCCATTTTATGGGCAGTCAATAAAAAATCTTGCAAATATTTTTAAACGTGCTAAAGAAGCTCCAAGTATCATCTTTTTTGATGAATTTCAAACTTTTGGTATGAAGGTTGGAAAAGCATCTCAAGGTGTTGACCGTGAAGATATTAGAGTTCAAGATACCTTTGTTGATTATATTAACAAAATTTTAAACACTCAGCAAAGAACGGTTGTTATTGTTGCAACTAACATTGTTGAAAGTATTAGGGAGGATATTCGGAGAAGAGGCTACTTCATAGATTTAGACCAAAATATAACAAGAGACATGCTTTTAGCTGTTTTAGCTGCTGAACTTGAAAAAAATGGTTGGACTCATCTAAAACCTGAAGAAGTTATGGATATTCTGGAAAAAACTGTTAGTGCTTTCCGTCAAACTCAACTAACACCCTTTGACATTATAGATGCATGTCAAAAAATTAGAAACCGTAAAATTGAACCTATACGAGCAAACCTTTTCAAAAAAATTAAAGATAAAATTTATTCCTCAGAAGTAAAATATACGGTTACCCTTGAAGATTTTAAGATTGCAGCCAGAGAATTAAGAGGTTATGTTGAACAGGAGAAAAGCAGTGAAGTTATGAGTGCAATTTTAAAAATTAAACCTTCAACAACCTACAATGATGTTGGTGGACTTTTTGGGATTAAAGAAAAAATTTTCAAAACAATTTCTTTAAGCCTAAGAACAGATTTAGCAAGCAAACTTAACTGGGTTCCACCTAAGGGATTTTTACTTTGGGGTGAACCAGGATGTGGGAAAACTCATTTATCTAAGGCTATTGCTAGAGAAAATAATGCAACCTTCTTTTATGCTCCAGCAGCCCATTTGCTGATGAATGCTAAATGGGTTGGTGAACCTGAAAAAAATGTTCGAGACCTTTTTGCTTTAGCAAGAAAACATGCTCCAAGTATTATTTTCTTTGATGAATTTGATGTTTTATCCAGTAAACGTAGAGGAGACCCTGTTGGAGATAAGATTACCGCCCAAATATTAACTGAGTTGGATGGTTTACAACCTCTTGAAAATGTTATTGTTATTGCTGCAACCAACAAACTTGAAGCTATTGATGAAGCCATACTTAACAGGTTTGAACCTTACATCATAGAAATTCCCTTACCAAGAAATGATGCTGAAAGAATGGATATTATCAGGGTTCATCTAAGAGAATATATAGGTCATCTTCACCCAGAAGTTTCAGTTGAAAAAGTTTTAAGTATTATTAAACGTTTTCGTGTTGTTTCACCACGAGTTGTTGCTGAAATTATTAGGGAAGCAAACAGGTTAAGGTCTCAAGAAGTAATTGCATGTATGGAGCTTTGTAAAGCTGAGGAGGCAAAAGATGAAGCACGTAAAAAACATGTTATGGAAGTTTTTAGAAAAGACTTAGAACGATTGTATGAAGTTTTGGGAACAAATAAGATTCAACAATTAAAAAATGTTAATAGTGAAACCTATAAAATACGTTTATACCATTTTGAAAAAGCAGCTGAACAACTTGAACCTGAAATAGATAAAGAATTGATGGATGTTCAGGAAAGTGTGTTACATGAGATTCCTGATACAGGTGTGGTTGTAGGTTTAGCAACAGACCAACAAGGTAGACGTGGAATGATTTTAATTGTTGAATGTGCAATTAACAGTAGGGGAACCGGAAAAATAACCTTAACTGGTGCTGCAAAAACAGCTGTTTTAGGTCATGCAACAACAGTTGAAGATTTAAGTGTTCTTGAAAGTGCAACAAATGTTATTGAATATATTCGTAGCTACATTTATGATAAAATTGGTTTGGATATTTCAAATTATGATTTTAAGTTTCAAGTAATTAGTCCACTTGAAGGTGTTGCTGGGATGGGTGTTACAGGTCCAAGTTTAGGTGTTGCTTTTAGTGTTGCAGCTATTTCTGAACTTGCTGGTGTTAAGGTTGAACCAAACATTGTAATGACTGGAAAAGGAGATATTAAAGGGAATGTTGGACCAATTGGTGGGGTTGGATGGAGGGGGGCTGGAAAAATTCAAGCAGCCATAAAAACAAGAAAAATAAAAATTAGGAAGTTTATCTTACCTAAATGGAATTATGAAAAATCAACAGATGAACTTAAAACTTTGATGGAGCAAAATATTGAGGTTATTCCTGTTCAACGTCAAGTTGAAGCTTGGATTCATGCATTAAATCTAAGTGAGGAGGAAATTGTTAGAAGATTAGCTGTTAATCTTAGTGGTTTTGAACCTAAACCTACCTTTAAGTTTAACCTTTAAAATTTTTAAGGTTAAGTTTTTATAAGTCTACATGCAACAATTAATCTACAATTTTTTGGTGTTTGATGGGTAATGGGTAAACGAATTAGAGTTCAAAGAAGAGGTAGAGGAACCCCAACCTTTAGAGCATTAACCCATCGGAGAGTAGCACCTGCACGATATCCCCCCACCCAAAAACTTGGAGAAAAAACATTAAAAGGTTGGGTTAAGGAGCTTATTCATGACCCAGCTCGAGGGGCTCCTTTAGCTTTAATCCATTGTGAAAATGGTTTAACCTTCTACAATATTGCATGTGAAGGCATGTATGAGGGTCAAGAAGTTTTTATTGGTAAAGATGCACCTTTAGAGGTTGGAAACATTTTACCTGTTTCCCAAATTCCTGAAGGAACCCTAATTTACAATGTGGAAAAAATTCCTGATGATGGTGGAAAATTTGCTAGAGCCTCCGGAAGTTATGCTATGGTTATTGCTCATACACCAGCTGGAACAACCATTAAGCTAACTTCAGGTAAAACAACAATTGTTGATGGAAAAGCTTTAGCAACCATAGGTGTTGTTGCAGCTTCCGGAAGAACCGATAAACCATTCATGAAGGCTGGAGAAAAATATTATTTGATGAGGGCTAAAGGACGTAAATATCCAATAACTAAAGGAGTAGCCATGATAGCCGCATCCCATCCATTTGGAGGAGGAAGACATAAACATCCAGGTAAACCTACAACTGTTTCTAAGAGTGCTCCGCCAGGTAGAAAAGTTGGATTAATAGCTGCTAAAACTTCCGGTCGGGCTAAAAAAAGTAGAGCGGCAAAAGCTTAAATAGGTTTAGCTTTTTCTCCTAAGAAGGGAGAGGAAATGCCTAGAGAATTTACCTATCGAGGTTATACTTTAGAGCAGCTTCAACAAATGCCTATGGATGATTTTGTTAAGCTTTTACCATCCAAGGCTAGAAGAAAAATGCTTAGAGGTCTTCCTCTTGAACATAGAAAACTACTTGAAACTGTAAGAGAACTTAGAAGAAAAGGTTTGTTGGAAAAAGAGGTAATTAGAACTCATTGTAGGGACATGGTTATTCTTCCAGAAATGGTTGGAGCAATTATTGCTGTTCATAATGGAAAAGAATTTGTGCCTGTAAAAATTAAACCTGAAATGATCGGCCATTTATTGGGTGAATTTTCCATTTCAATTAAGAAAGTTGACCATGGTGCACCTGGTGTAGGTGCAAGCAGAAGCTCCATGTATGTACCATTAAAGTAATCTTCTACTATTCCCACATGAAAGTTTCTAAACGATCTTCTTTTCTGTTGTTGTTTACCCTTTTTAAACAAAAAATTTTGAGCTTATATTTCTGGTTATCTGATATTTGCTTTAATTACTAAAGAGTTTAAGGGTAAAGTTAAAAATTTAATTATTAGAGGTTTATTTAACTAGATTTTTTCTTGTTTCTCTTTCCATTCTAGTTTTTTTGATTGCAGCTTCAATTTGTTCTATGGTTGTTCCAAGATAGTTTGCTGGTTCTAAAATTTCTTTTAACTCTTTTTCATCAAACATTTTTTTAATGTTTTCATCTGAAAGTAAAATTTCACCAAAATTTTTATCTTCCATCAAACTTTTTAAGACAAGTTCTCTTACAATTTTGTAGGCTTCTTGTCTACCTAAACCTTTTTTTGTTAAAGCTAACATTACAGCTTCAGACATTATTCTACCTTTTGTTAGGTTTAGGTTTTCAATCATCCTTTTTTTGTTAACATGTAGGTTTGATAGGATATTGTTCATTAGGTTTAGCATATAATCTGTTAAAATAAATGTGGTTGGTAAAATAAATCTTTCAGCTGAAGAATTTGTTAAGTCTCGTTCATGCCATGATGGAATATTTTCTAAAGCTGGAATAACAAATCCACGTATAACCTTAGCTAAACCACAAATTCTTTCAGATGTAATAGGATTAATTTTATGGGGCATTGTGGAACTTCCAACCTGAAATCTAAAATCAAAAGGTTCAGAAATTTCACCAATCTCTGTTCTTTGAAGAGACCTAATCTCAGTTGCAAATTTATCTAAGGTTGAAGCAAGCATAGCAAGTAAACAAATAAGTTCAGCATACCTATCTCTTTGAATTATTTGGGTTGAAACCTCAACTGGTTGAAGCCCTAACCTATCCATAACAAGTTTCTGAATTTTTAATCCAACCTCACCAAAACCAGCCTGGGTTCCCACAGCACCAGTTAACTTTCCAACCAAAACTCTTTTTTTACATTCCTCCAATCTTTGAATGTATCTTGAAATTTCTCTCATCCAAACAGCAAATTTTAAACCTAAAGTTATGGGTAAAGCATGTTGTCCATGGGTTCTTCCAATCATCAAAGTTTTTTTATGTTTTTCAGTTAAACTCATCAAAATTTCTTCAAGTTTCCAAAGTTTAGTTTCAAGTATTGTAAGTGCATCTTTAAATTGAAGTGCTGTTGCGGTATCTAAAATATCGTTGCTTGTTGCTCCAAAATGGATAAATCCACCTTCTTCTCCACAAGCTTCAGCTAAAGCTTCAACAACAGCCATAACATCATGCTTAATTTTTTTCTCAATTTCAGCAACTCTTTCAGGCTTTACATATTTGGTTGAGGCTTTTTCCAAAACCTTTTCAACTTTTTCCTTCGGATATAAGCCCACCTCACCTAAAGCCCAAATTAAGGCTGCTTCAACATCCAAAAGTTTTTGAAGTCTAGTTTCATCTTCAAACACTTTTCTCATTTCAGGTGTTCCATATCTTCCAGCATCTATGGGTAAGATAGGCATGATTATTCAACCTCTCATAAAAAATATTTCTAGAAACATAATTAAGGGTTAAGTCTAACCGAAAAATCTACAACAATAAAAAATTAGGTTAAATTTTGGTTAAGCTTTTTTTGTTAAATCTGTTATTCTTGCAATTTTATGGAATATTTTTGGTAGTTCCTCCCATGAAACCCATTCAATTTCAACAGGTATCTTTAACTCCTTTTCTATAGCCTCTACCCATTTTTGCTTTAGTTCTTCAGGGTCTTTAGTTAAAGATTTGTTATAGGATGCTTTAAGCCTAAGTTTATCCATTGTTTTTGCATATTTTAAAATTGTAAATGCTGCTTCTCTAGTTTCAGGGAATTTTTCAACAATACGTTTAATAAATTCTGGATGAATCTTTTTTCCAGCTATATTTACAAGCCAAGGTGTTCTACCATAAACTGTAAGCCTAACATGGGTTCGACCACAACCACATTTTTCCGTATTCATGTCAGCATAATCTTCTGAACCAAATCTTATGGTTGGGAATGCTTTCATCTCCAAGTTTGTAACAACAAATTCTCCTCTTTCATTAGGACCTACAATTTCACCGGTTTCAGGGTCTATAAGCTCAACATAGTAAATATCCTCCCAAAAATGAGCTCCAGTATGGGTGTAACAATCTCCATATGCAAGCCAAATTTCACCAACTCCGCCAACATCAAAAACATCTTCAACATTCCATGTA
>NJEB01000080.1 GCA_002254975.1 Candidatus Hecatellales archaeon ex4484_218
ATAAGAAAATCATTTTGGTTTGTCCCATCTAAAACCTTGAAACTTATCCCCCTTTTTTCAGCAGCAACCAAATACATAGAAAACAAGGATATTGCTGCACTAGGGTTACAGTTAACCAGAGAAACTGTTATTTTATCTATGGGAATATCTTGGAAAAGAATTTCCATGTCATTAACAGTGTTAATGTTAACTCCACCAACACCAACATCAGCCTCAACCCTTGAATCATCAACATCATAACCACGTAAGGTTGGATAATCAAAAACTAGGTTTAATCCAGTTGCACCTTGTTCAAGTAAAAATTTTAATCTTTGATTTGTATCTTCAGGTGTCCCGTAACCTGCAAGTTGACGAACAGTCCATAAACGACCCCTATACATAGTTGGATAAACTCCACGAGTATAAGGTGGAAAACCTGGAAAAGATAAATCTGAAAGATAATTTAGTTCTGCTATGTCTAAGGGTGTATAAAGCCTTTTAATGGGTATTCCAGAATAAGTTTTAAATTCAGGTTTACGTTCAGACCAATTTTTTGAAAAATTAAGCCATTCTTGTTTTTTTCTTTCTATTTCCTCAAGTTTTTTTCTATCAAACATAAAATGTTCCCCTAATTTTAGTTTAATGGAAACTTATAAAAGGATTTTAAAAAGAAGGAAAAAATTTTGTTTTAAGAAAAATTTTTTACTCTTCTTTTATAGGTTTGAAGTATTCTATGTCGAAGATGTTTCCTTCACGTTTTTCTGGAGGTTTCCATACAGCTTGAACCCTCATACCAAGTCTTAATTCTTTACTGGCTTTTTCTATGTTTGAAAGGTCTACTTCACCAATAAAATGGGTAAAACTAACATCAGCCCCATCAAGGTCTATTATACCAACAATATAAGGGGGATTTTTAACTTGGTCAGTAAAATTAAAGTTTACGATTGTATAGGTTCTTAAAGTTCCCTTATCACCTACCTGAACCCATTCAGTTGTATCCACAAAACATCTTGGACAAAATTTTCTTGCAGGAACAAGTACACGTTTACATTTTGGGCAACGTGTTCCCATAATTCTTCCATTTTTTAATTCTTCAAGCCATCTTGTTCCTACTATTCCTGCAGACCAACGATAAGGTAAATGCATATCCCATTTAACTATTTTAGGTTTTGTTTCACTCAAAACCTTTTCACCCCCAAACTATTTTTTACTACTTAAAATAAACACACTATTTAGCTGGTAGGAGCCACCCATAGCATGAGCAAATGTTGTTTCTGCTTTAGGAATTTGACGTTTTTCAGCTTTCCCCATAACCTGTAAAGCTGCTTCAGCAATTCTTTGAAGACCAGTTGCACCAATAGGATTTGTACATAAAACTCCTCCAGAAGGTGTTACAGGTAAGGTTCCATCTTTATGGAAAAAGCCTTCCTTTACAAGTTTTACAGCTTCACCCTTACCACAAAAACCAAAACATTCATAGAAAGTTAATTCATGATAGGTAAATGGATTGTAAACTTCAGCAACATCAATCTGTTTTACCGGATTTTCAATTCCAGCCATTTTGTAGGCTATTTTGGCAGCCTCCATTGCTGAAATCCATTCAACTATATCTTTATCCGAAAAAAGTGTTTCATCTCCACAGTAGCCTACTCCTTTTATCCATGCTGGTGTGTCTGTGATTTTTTTTGCTTTTTCTTCTGATGCGAAGATGACTGCGCATGCACCATCAGAGATGCTTTTTCTTCTGATGCGAAGATGACTGCGCATGCACCATCAGAGATTGGGCAAACATCCAAAAGTCTAATTGGGTAAGAGACCACCCTAGATTTTAAAACATCATCAACTGTGATCTTCATTTTAATATGGGCATAAGGATTATCCAATGCTGCCTCATGATTTCTAACAGAAATAATTGCTGCAGCTTCAGCTAAATCATCAATGTTTATGTTAAATCTATGTGCATACTCCAAAGCTTGCATAGCAAAAACTCCTGGTGCACCTGCAAGAAAAGGTCTATCATAGGTATAATCCCAAATAGTTGTCATGGTTGCTTGAGGGTCGTTTTCATACATTTTTTCAGCTCCAACAACAAGAACAACATCAAATAAACCTGAAGCTACATGGTAAAAACCACAATGAGCAATAGAACCTCCAGTTGTTCCGCAGGTTGCAACTCTAATTATTGGTTTTTGGTATGCTCCTAAAGCATCAGCCCAATATAGATGAGGTGCATTAACCCCCTCCATGGGTGCAGGCATGGAGCCAGCAACAACAGCATCAATATCTTTTATGGTTAAACCTGTATCCTCCAAAACTTTTTTTACAGCCTCATAAATTAATTCAGGAAAATTAACATCATCTCTTCTTCCACAAACAGTTTGACCAACACCAACAACCGCAACCTTTCTCATATTTCTCACCTACCCAAAATTATAACCGAATGATGACTCCCTCCTGGCCCATGAGTACTGTGGGCTAAAGCTGTTTCAACATTTGACCTGAAGGATTAACAGGTAATTCTCCACCCATCTCAGTTATACCTTCATCTAAAATTTTTCCACCTTCACCCTCACCACAAAAACCAAGCTTTTCATACCATAAAATTTCCTGGATTGTGGAGGGTTCACAAATTTCAGCAACATCAATCTGTTTTCTTGGATAGGTTACCTTAGCCATCTTGTAGGCCATTTTTGCGGCATTTTTTAAGGAAGAAACCTCCAATAGGTTTCTATCACCAACAAAATAATGGTCTACACTCCAACCTATACCTTTAACCCAAACAGGTGTATCTGTAAACTTTTTTGCTTTTTCTTCTGAAGTAAGTAAAATAGCACAAGCACCATCAGAACCTTCTGAACATTCAAGTTTTCTAAGTGGATAAGATACTATCTTAGAGTTAAGAACATCTTCAACAGTTAAACTCATTCTTCTATGAGCATAAGGGTTGTTTAATGCATTTCTTAGATTTTTTACAGTAACGTTTGCTCTTAACTCATCTGAAACACCATACTTATTCATGTATAGTTGAGCTTGTAATGCTGCTACGGAAAACTCGTTTAAACCAAACCATCGTAGATAAAATGGGTCAAAATAGATTCCGGTTAAATCTATGATAGAAGGTATTTCTGAACATTTGGTAACACTTACAACCAAAGCAGCATCAAAATGTCCAGAAAGAATTCTCATACATGCATAAATAAAAGCTAAGGCTGAATCTTCCTCAACTTTGGGTGAATCTTTTAAATAGGCTCCAGCAGCATCATAATAAAAAACGTTTGAACAACCCATTCCCTGCCAAAAATCTGAGGAAGAAGTCACTATTGTATCTACTTCGTCTCTTGTTAAACCTGTTTCATCAAAAAGTTCTTTTACAACTTCATAAACAAGGTTACGAACAGTTTCATTGGATGTGTAGGGTGCTCCATGTTTTGTTTGAGTAACACCAACAACCGCAACTTTTCCCATGAAACCACCTAAAAACCATTTAAAAGCTTATTTTGTATTTTACTTTATCGTTTATTTGGAAAAAAGTGCTTAAATACTGGGTAAAGGTTAAATAGTTTAAATGTAGCCTTATCCTAAAATTCTCTTGTAAATTTAAATTTAGGGTTTAATTGGAATGGGCTTAGGATTCTTTAAAAAGAAAAAAGAAGAAAAAGTTGAAGATGAAAAACCCGCTCAACCATTTACAGCTCCAGATTTTTTAAAAGTTGAAAAAAGTTTTACTCGGGAGGATGTTGAAAAAGCTAGAAGTGAGTTAAGAGTTTCAAGTGTTGAAAAAGAAATTTTAAGTGAAAGTTTAACACGTTTATATGAGGCTGCTGCTGAAGGTAGAATTACACCTGAAGAAAGAGACCGTTTAGTTGCAAAATATAGGGAGCAACTCTCAAAAATTGATTCTGTTTTAGATTATAACCAAAAAATAATTAGCCTTTACGAGTTGGAAGAAACTAGAGCTGAACTTGTTAAAATGTTTCAGGAAAAATTTAAGGAAATAAATGTGAAAATTGATGAAATTAGAAGAAAATTGGGGGTTGCTCCTAAACAAGTTGAGGTTAAAGTTCCGGTTTGGAAAAACTTGAGCAAATAGAGCTTGAAGGTTAAAAGATTTGGCTGGTTTAAGGTTGAGCTGGCGTGAGGAAGCTAAAAAAAAGGTTGCATGGAAAGCTGTTGAACTTGTTAAGGATGGTTGGATTGTAGGTTTAGGTAGTGGAAGTACTGCTGCATATGCCATTTTTTTTCTTGGTAAAAGGGTTAAAGAGGAAAAATTGGATGTTTTAGTTGTTCCAACCTCCTATCAATCCTTTTTTTTAGCTGTTAAAGAAAAAATTCCTGTTACCAGTTTGGATGAACATCCTAAGCTAAATCTTACAATTGATGGGGCTGATGAGGTTGATAAAAATTTAAATATGATTAAAGGTGGAGGTGCAGCTTTAACAAGAGAAAAAATTGTTGGATTTGCATCTGAAAAATATGTTATCATCATTGATGAAACAAAACTTGTGGATAAACTTGGATTAAACATGCCAATACCAGTTGAAGTTTTACCTTTTGCAACATCAGTTGTCATTAATAAGCTTAAGGAAACATGGAAAAATGTAAAAATTAGGGAGGGGAAAGGTAAGGTTGGACCTATAATTACTGATAACGGAAATTTTATTGTTGATGTTTATTGTGGTGGAATAGAAAACCCTGAAAAAGTAAACAATAAGATAAGAAGTATACCAGGTGTTGTTGAAACAGGATTATTCATTAAAATGGCTGACCTAGTTTATGTTGGAAAAAAAGATGGAAAGATAGAAGTTTTAACTAAAACTTAAACTTAACTTTTATAAATGCAAAAAATTTATTTACTAGAAAAAATAACCAAACCTAAAAATTGCGGATGTGAAAAAACATGGTTGAAGTAAAAGTTGACTTAGAAAAATGTAATGGATGCGGAACATGTGTTGAAGTATGTCCGGTATCAGTTTTTGAGCTTCAGGAAAAAGAAGGTGGAAAAAAATCGATTCCAGTAAACCAAGATGCATGTATAGTTTGTAGAGCATGTGAAGTTCAATGCCCAAATCAAGCTATAACAGTGGTAGAATAGAAAAATCCGCTAAATCTTTCCATAAACATTAAAAATTTTGACAGTATCTTCTGTAAACCTTAAATTTTTTAGCTTTTTCCATACCATCCACCCTTTAAATACAAATATGCATTTACAGCTGCAGTTATTCCTTCTCCTACAGCTGTTCCTATTTGACGAACATTCCCAGTAACATCTCCAGCTGCATACACACCTGGAATGTTTGTTTCTTGTTTTCTATTTACAACAATAAAACCTTCTTCATCAACCAGAATTCCAGCATCTTTTGCAAGTTTACTTTGAGGTTCCTCACCCACATAAACAAAAACAGCATCAACTTCCACTATTTTTTCTTCACCAGTTTTGTTGTTAAAAATATGTACACTTTCCACATAGTCTTTTCCATCAATAGATTTTATTTCATAATTCCAGAAAAATTCAACATCACTACTAAGTAAACGTTCCTTAAGAATAATGTCTGTTGCTCTAAGTTTATCCCTTCGATGGACAAGATAAACCTTGGATGCTAAATTTTTAAGGTATAAAGCTCCAACAACAGCTGAATTTCCTCCACCTACAACCATAACTTTTTTTCCTTTATAGAGAGGCCCATCACAAGTTGCACAGTAACTTACACCTTTACCCCTAAATTTTTCCTCACCAGGAACATTCAGTTTTTTATGGGTGCAACCAGTAGCTATAATTAAAACATTGGATGTGTAAACATTTTCATAGGTCTTAATTTTTTTAATATTCTCTTTTAACTCTAAACCTGTAACAGTTTCCGGAATTTTTAAGGATGCACCACATTTTTCAGCTTGTTCACGCATTTTTTCAACCAGTTCTAATCCACTTATACTTAAAAATCCAGGATAATTTTCTATGATTGTGGTTTCAGCAGCCATTCCTAGGGTTTCTCCTAAAACAAGTGTTTTTAAACCCATTCTGGCCGTGTAGATTGAGGCTGATAATCCAGCTGGACCTGAACCTACAATAACCACATCATAATGGTTTTCCATTTTAAATCACCAAATTTATGAATTCATCCAATAATTAGTATGGGTGAAATTAAACTTTTAACGTAAAAATTATTAGTCTTCTTCAGTTTAAGAAGGGTATGGGGAAGCTTAAACTTACGGGAAGACTTTGGATAGGTTGGTGAATAAAACAATTTGACAGTCTTACGATTTAACATTCTTGGAAGCCCAAACATTGGAGTTTTTTCATTGGCAACTGATAAATTTGCAATTTTTCCTGTTGGTTTAACCCAAAGAAAAATTGAAAGAATAAAAAATGTTTTAAAAGTTGAGGTTGTTTGTTTAGATTTGGCCGAATCTAAGCTTATAGGTGTTTTAGCTGAAGCAAATTCAAACGGTATAATTTTACCTTTCTATGTTTCAGACGAGGAAGTTGATTTTCTTAAAAAAAATTTAGGTATAAATGTTGAAAGAATTGAAAGTAAAAAAACTGCTTTTGGAAACCTTGTTTTAGCCAATGACCAAGGAGCTTTAGTTTCTCCAATTTTAAGCAAAAAAGAAGTTAAAAAAATTGAAGATGTTTTAGGTGTTGAAGTTTTTCAGGGA
>NJEB01000010.1 GCA_002254975.1 Candidatus Hecatellales archaeon ex4484_218
TGTATTGTTGATTATTGTGTTTCCAACAATATAGGTTTGATTAGAATATTCAAGCCAAATACCATGAATAGTATTGTTAGCAACAAAATTATTCAAAACCATACAACCAATCGAATTCACCACCCCAATTCCAGCCTCGTTATTATATGCTTGGTTCCTAACCAGACTACAACCAACTGACTCCTCCACCCCAATTCCAAACAAATTGTTGTATACTTCATTCTTAACCAAACTACAAATAAACGACCCATTCAACCAAATTCCAACCAAAGTGTTGTATGCTTGGTTTTCAACCAAACTACAATTAATCGCCCCAGACAACCAAATTCCATAATGAAAGCTGCTGTACACTTTATTCTTAACCAAACTACAATTAGCCGACCATCCCATCACAATTCCATAATCGTTGTTGTATGCTTGGTTTCCAACTAAACTACAATTACTCGACAACACCATCCCAATTCCAATCTCGTTATTGTATGCCTGATTCCTAACCAAACTGCAATCAGTCGACAAAAAATATACATTAATTCCACATTCTGTGTTGTTGTATGCTTTGTTTCCGGTTAGGGTGCAGTTGTTTGCTTGGTAAACATAGATTCCATTTGTTCCTCCAGTTATGTTAAATCCCTCAATTTTTGTATGGTTTACTTCAACTCTAAATACTGAACTATTTAATCCCGTAGCATTTACAAGAGCTCTTCCATTTATACTTTTAATGTATAAACCTGTTTTGTTTACAATAACATTTTCCACCTTGTTTCCGTTTGGATTGTATAGGGTGGCATTAACACCAATCCAATCATATTGGCTGGCAGCATTAATAGCATCCTGAATAGTATCAAAGGTGGGTTCACCAGAATCATAAACCCAATTTTTATTTTTATCAACCCAAACAGGTTTTGGTTGCTCAGCTTCAATAGGAAAAATTAAGCCTGAAAAAACCATGGAAACAAGCAAAAAACCAACAATTAAGCCAAGATACTTGTTTAAGGATTGAAAAAACAAACATTTCAACCCCTAAACAGATAATGTTCTTCTCCTAAAAAAATTGTATTTAAAATTTTTGGTGTAAAGTTATGGTTAGGATTGTTTTGGTGGGGGAAAAATGTTTATGCTTAAATTTTTATATTTTTATTTGTTGTTTGGTTTGGTGGTTTGGTTGGGTGGTGTTACAGGTTTTGTTTACCATGAAGATTATGTAAAATATTATTTTGGTCCAACCCATCCATTTAAACCTTACAGGTCTAAAGCAACCTTTGAATTGCTTAAGGATTTGGGTGTTTTTGATGAAAAAGCTAAAATTTTTGAGGCTAGGATGGCTAATGAAGATGAGCTTATGCTTGTTCATACAAAAAATTTTGTGGATTTTGTTAAAAGGATGAGTGAAAAAGGTTCAGGGCTTTTAGATTATGGAGATACTCCTGCAACCAAGGGGATTTATGAGGCTTCAGCTTTAAGGGTTGGAGGAACTCTTAGAGGAGCTGAACTAATTATGGAGGGGAAAGTTTCTCATGCATTTAATCCATCTGGAGGATTACATCATGCAAAAGAAGGTAGTGCTGGAGGATTTTGTGTTTTTAACGATATTGCTGTTGCAATTAGATACCTTCAAAAAAAGTATGGTTTAAAACGAATAGCAGTAGTTGATGTTGATGGTCATCATGGAGATGGAACTCAAACAATTTTTTATGATGAACCAATTTTAACAGTATCCTTCCACCGGTATGGCTGGTTTTTTTATCCTGGAACCGGAAATGTAAATGAAATTGGTAGAGGTGAAGGTTTAGGTTACTCTGTAAATATTCCATTACCTATGGGAACCTTTGATGAAGCCTACCTATACGCATTTAAAGAAATTGTTCCACCCTTAATTAAAGCCTACAAACCTGAAATTATCATCCAACAATTTGGAGTTGACAGCCATTATGAAGACCCATTGGTTGGTTTAGCTTTAACAACCCAAACCTACCAAGAAATAGCTGAAATTATGCATAAACTAGCTCATGAAATCTCAAATGGAAAATATTTGATTGTTGGTGGTGGAGGTTATAAACCTGAAAATGTGGCTAGATGTTGGGCAATAATGTTTACTACAGTTTCAGAAGTAAAACCTAAAAAACCAGAAAAATACAAGGAGCTTTTTGACAAGTATAAACCACAAAAAAATGAACAAATATTTGAAAAAGTTAAAAATACTGTTGAACAATTAAAGAAAAAAATTTTCCCTATCCATGGTTTAACCTAAAAAATTTTTTATTTAAAGTTTCCCAATAAAGGTTCTGTTGTGTTGATGGGGTTCTTGCTGCTTTTAAGGCCTCAGTTTTCTTGACTGTTGCATTGTTGGGCTTTCTTAATTAATTTTATCCATCTGTTTGTTTTTCTTTTAAGTCTAAGTTTATACTTAGCTTAGATTTAGCTTCTTCCTTAGACTTTTGAAAAGTTCAGAGACAAGGTTTGCAAGGCTGAAAGGTATGAAGGAAAAAACATAACTTTAGCAATAAAAGAGATGATGAGAAACTGAATAGAAAAACAACGTAAAAAAGAGGTGAAAGAACAGAACCTTAGTTAAAAATTTTATATTAATGTACGTGATTATAACACTTCACAGAGAGAGTGAGATCATGGATGACTCTCAAATCTTAGAAATTCTTAAAAGAGTCGAAAAGGATAGTAGATGGCTTAGTGAGAATTATGAGGAGATCCAAAGTAAGTATGAAGGAAAAATAATTGCAATAAAAGATAGTCAAATAATTTGTGAAGGAAATACGATGGATGAAGTTTTAAATAAATTAGAGAAAAAAGGTGAAAACATAAGTTTCCTACTTATCGAAAGTATTCCTCCAAAAGATGTTTCTTTTATTCTTTAGGGGAAAAAATTGCCTAAAATACCTTGTACAATTAGAGCAATAGTGGGTAGAAGACCTTTTCCCTTTGTTACTTTTTTCTTAAGAACTACCCATATTTCCAGATTTGTTGATGCACTAGTTGATACCGGAAGCCCATATACCGTTTTATCTACAAACGAGGTCATGAGTACTAGAATGCCTATTACTAAGATGCGGTTAGGTGAAATTGTATCACTTGCAGGGTTTCATTTTTTCAATTATCCAATTAAAAATGTTGAAATGAGCTTTAGAACAGAAACAGATGAACTTTTTAAGGTAAAATTAGAATCTATTGGTTCATTAATTCCTACGAAACTTAATAAGAAAACATTAGATGAGGTTAAAAATATTCCAAGTATAATAGGAAATGACTTTTTGGAAAGTCAAAAACTTGCTTTATATTTTAATCCAAGCAAACGTATTGCATACCTTGAGTATTAGCAAATTTAATGTTTAACAAAAACCCCAATAATATGGGTAAATTTGTATGCAAACTCCAATTTTAGCTTCTTCAGCTATAGTTGAAAGAAATGGAAAAATTCTTTTGATTAAAAGAAAATATGAGCCTGGAATTGGAAAATGGGCTTTACCTGGTGGAATTGTTGAGTATGGTGAAACTGTTGAGGAAACAGCCGTAAGGGAGGTTAAGGAGGAAACAGGTGTAGATATTAAACTTGAAAAATTGCTGGGTGTTTACAATTTAATGGTTAAAGATGAAATTGGAAATCTTAAAAAACAGTTTGTTATTGTTTGTTTTTTAAGTAAAGGTTTAACTGAAAACCTAAAACCGGATGAGGAGGTTGCTGATGCTTCATGGTTTAAACCAGAAGAAATCTGGAAACTACCTTTAGTATCCACAACCATCCTAGCCTTAAAAGATGCAGGATACTAAACTTTTACCAGACACGTTTTAACCCTTTAATCTTCTCAAAACTTTTATCTGTTGAAATTATAACACCATCATGCTGTAATGCTTCAGCAGCCACACCAGCATCAAAATATTCCATCTGGTAATCTTTTTCAATCATTGCTAAAAGATATAGGGTTTGGGATGTTAACGGGTGAATCTTAATTTGAGGATAATCTTTTAATAGAAGAGCCTGCAACTCCATTCTTTTATCAGCTGAAAAACCTCTACTTTTTAAAACTATATCAAACTCTAAAAGAGCAAAACTTGCAAGATAGGTTTCTCTATTTCCACCCAGATATTTTATAGCTTTACCATGTTTTGGGTCTTTACGGTCTGCAACAGCAAAAAGAACAACAGTATCAAGGATAGGCATTATCTTCCCACTTTAAATAGATATTTTGATGCTTCATGTTTTTCCTCTTTAAAATTAAAGCCGTTAAGTGAACCTTTAAAATGTTTTCCTTTAAGGGATAAAAGAATCATACCTCCATAAAATGGTATAGCAAGAAGTTTTTCACCCTTTTCTATACCAGCTTCTTGTCTAAGTTTTTTACCCAATAAAACCCTATACTTCTCATCAACAACAACAATGCTCAAAATCCCACAAAAAAATTTAAAGTGTACAAAATAATAAATATTTCCCACAAATTTTAGAAAATGGCTCCAACAATAGCAGTAATTTCTTCCCACAGATATTTTGGGTGTTGCTGTGGTTTTGTACTAACCTATACTTTAATTAGTTTGTTAAAACTATTTTTGTTAGAGGTATTCTTATGGTTACTTTACCTAAGGTCTTAATTGAAGAGCTTGAGAAGAAGGCTAGGGAGCTTGGTGTTAGCATCAGCGAGCTTTTATTTAGTATTGTTGCAAAGAGTTCTGATCCTAACTTTGAAGCAGGCAAGTATTTGGATGGGGCTTTGGAGCTACTTGAGCAGGCAAGACAGGAGCTTATAAAAGGAAACTTAAGGCAAGCGTCTGAGAAGGTTTGGGGTTCTTGCGCCCTCACATTGAAAGCCCATGCTCTTTTCAAAAAGGGTAAACGTATCGAGTCTCATAAGGAGCTTTGGGTCTACAAAAATGAGGTTGCACGAGAATTGGGTGAATGGGTTAAAACGGTATTTAGGCAGGCAGATTCGATGCACAAAAACTTTTACGAGAATCTTGCCACAAAGGAGGACATCGAAGATGTTCTAAGAGAAATTGAAAAACTCGTGAAAACAATATCAGACCACTTGAGAAAATCTGAATAAAATTATTAGCTTCTCTAGGGATATATTAATTTTTATTACTGGTGATTACCCGTATATTGGCGGGTATTTTGGGATGAAGATTTTGGCTTTGGATGTTGGTGCAGGAACTCTTGACATTTTACTGTATGATGAGGTTAACCTTGAAAATTCTATTAAGATGGTTTTGCCTTCACCTACAAAAGTTTATGGTTGGATGGTTGAGGAAGCAACTAAACAAAAATTGGATTTGTACATTAAAGGGGATATTATAGGTGGAAGTGGATTAAAAAATCCTATTAAAAACCATCTAAAAAAAGGGTTTAAAGTTTGGATGACAAAAAATGCAGCCTACAGCCTAAGAAACCATCTGGATGAGGTTGAAGCTTGGGGAATAAAAATTGTTGAAGATGAAAAAATTATACCTGAAAAATTTAAGATTTTAGAGTTAAGGGATGTTAACCTAAAAATTTTAGGTGATTTTTTATTAAATTTTGGTGTTAAAGTTTCCGATGTTGAGGTTGTCGCTGTTGCTGTTCAAGATAGTGGAGTTGCACCTAAAGGAATGGAAAATCGAAGATTTAGACTTTTAAAAATCCGGGAAATCTTGGAATCAAACCCAAAAATTGAAAATTTAGCTTTTAAAGATGTTGAGGTTCCACCAGTATTTTTAAGGATGAAAAATGTTGCTCAAACTGTTAAAACTCAGCTACCTCAAACAAAAATTTTAGTGATGGATACAGCTCCAGCAGCTATTTTAGGATGTTTAAAAGACCCAAAAATGGAGGAAGCCGAAAATGTTTTAGCTGTAAATGTTGGGAATGCTCATACTTTAGTGGCCCTAATTAAAAATGAAGAAATATGTGGGATGGTTGAACATCATACCCGAATGTTAAAATTAAAACCTGAAAAAATTGGTTGGTTGATTAAAGAATTTTTAACCGGAAAACTTACAGATGAAAATGTAAGATTGGATGGGGGTCATGGATTATTTTATCTCCAAAATTTTAAACCTCAAACCCTAGAAAAAACAAAAATAGTTGTAACTGGACCTAACAGAAAAATTTTTTGTAAAACAAATTTAAAATTTGATTTTGCAACACCATTAGGCGATGTAATGATGACAGGAACAATTGGTTTGGTTGAAGCTGCTAAAAGAAAATTTTAGCTGAAAACTTAAAAATTCTTAGAATTTTCCAAGAAAACCAGCATAAGTATTGTAAAAGATTTTTTAAGAGAAAAGTTAAAAGGAAACTTTAGGCTTGAATTTAAAGAAAAAATTTTGATGGTTGATTTGGTTGAGGCTGTTGGAAAATATTTATTGGTATCCTGAGGTTGGATTTGACTGTAATACTTATCTTATAGCTGATGAAATTTTAACGGTTATCGACCCTGGAACATCTATTGAAAAACTTTTAAGAAGTATGGTTAGGGATGGATTTAAAATTGAAGATGTTAAGTTAATCATTAATACTCATAGTCATCCGGACCATTGTGCAGCAAACCAAGAATTAAAAAATCTTTCAAAAGCAAAAATAGCTATGCATAAAGCTGAAGCAAAACATTTGGAGGTTAGCCGTGAAATGGCTAAATATTTTGCTTTAGACCCATTAAATTTTAAGATAGATTTTTATCTTGAGGATGAGGTTAAGCTTGGAAAAACAGTTTTTAAGGTTATTCATACACCTGGACATTCACCAGGAAGTATCTGTCTTTACGAAGAAAAATTAAAAGTTTTGATTTGTGGAGACTTAATCTTTGATAAAAGTGTTGGTAGAACAGATTTTCCAGGTGGAAGTTCAACTCAACTAAAAAATTCTATAGAAAATGTTTCAAAAATGGATGTGGAATTTTTGCTTCCAGGCCATATGAAACCTTTAATTGGAAAAGAAAAAGTTAAAAACAATTTTGAATTTATCAAAAAATACTATTTTGACCTACTTTAAAATTTTTTGGGGTTAAAACAGGATTGGATAAAAAACCTGTTTTAACGGTTGATGTTGTTATTTATATGGATGAAGGTTTTGTTTTTGTTAAAAGGTTAAATGAGCCATTTAAAAATTTTTGGGCTTTACCTGGTGGAATTGTTGAGTATGGTGAAACTGTTGAGGAGGCAGCTATAAGGGAGGCTAAAGAGGAAACTGGTTTGGAGGTTAAACTTGAAAAGCTTGTTGGTGTATATTCAAACCCGAAAAGAGACCCTAGAGGCCATTATGTTTCCATAGCCTACCTTGCAAAACCAGTTTCAGGAAGATTAAAAGCATCAACTGATGCAAAAGAGGTAAAAGTTTTCAGCCAAAAACCTGAAAAATTAGCTTTTGACCATGAAAAAATTTTTGAGGATGCATTAAAAATTTTAAGGATAACGAAACGTAAAGAGGTTTAAATTTTGGGTGAAGATGTTATTACAAAATTGGATGATTTTAGGGAGATAATAAAACAGTATAAAGATTTAATTCCAGATGAATTGGAGGAAAAATATAGAAAAATTTTAAGACGTATGGTTGAAGCTAAAAAAAGAGGTGACAATAAAAAATTTGAAGTTCTTATTACTGAAATTCAACCTGTAGTTATGGAAATATCAAAAATTCTTCAAAAAATTGTTGAGGAAGTTAAAAGTAAAGATTTGGTTGAGGGAGAGAATATTTTATGGTTTAACCGTGTAACTAAAGGAATATTTAAAAAACGTTTGGTTCAATTATGGGCTATAACAAATAAAAGAGCTTTTATTCGTGATTATGAAAAAGATTTGGTTGTTGCTGTACCTTTAAATGCCTGTGAAGTTGTTGTGATGAATCAACACCGTAAATCTAAAGGAACCCATGTAGGCTCATTTACAGGATATGCTTATGGAGGGTTTGGAGGTGTTGCAGCTGGAGTTAGTTCGAGTAGGTCCCAAAGTTATGGTGATTTATGTTTTATCCAAAACGGGCAAATTGTTTTACGTTTCCCAGAGATAAGCGACCCTCAAGGTGTTAAAAACCTAGTTAAAACAATCCAAAAACAAACTGCAATCTAAAAATTAACCCATACGGGCTTTATAAAAAATTTAGGGGTAATAGGTTGTTTTTTCTTTTTCATAGTAGATTTCAATTTTAAGTTTTGTCCTACTTTTTGATTCGTTACCTCCATCATATTGGGGCATTTTTATTGTGAAGCCCCAACGTTTTTGGCAGCCGTAGGTTTGGCTATAAGTAAGTGGGGAGGTTTCAGGGTCACTTTCATTGGCAGGGTTGACTGTTTCCCCTCTATTGTTAGGCAAATAGCATCCAACACCTTTCTCCCCATAGTTTCCGCTACCGTAAAGTTCGGCTGCTGTTGTTCCATCAAGAAAGTAAAGGTTAGCATTGTTCACATCAAAATAGTTTGTTGTTGGGTGGGGTTGAAGAAAATTTTTCCATTCATTTCCATCCCAACTATAAACATAAATTTTTGGGTTACCTACACCTGTATATGCTATATTATCTGGGATTTGGGTTTCAATTTTTATCCAGCATGCTTCCTCCAACTCGTTTACAAGTATAAATTCAAAGCTAAATTTTTTGTTTTCCCTGTCAAGCTGAAAATTATGGTTTGTTTGGGTTGGGAATATTTGTTTAGTTTTATACTGTAAATTTAAGTTGGCTAAATAAGCATTTTTTCCTTCATTGATAATGGTTGTTCCCCAAAATGGGATTTCAGTTAATTGTAGCCTATAACGTCTCCATAATTGACCTGCATCATAAGGAATTTCTAAATCTGTAATTTTTCCAGCTACTGTAAAACTGTCGGATGTTTAACTATCCGGTTAACATTACCTATGCTAAGCAAATCTAAAACATTTTCATCCAAACCTATTTTTATTTTAACCATTAGGTTTTCACCTTTAGGTTTGTTGAAGGGTTAGGTTGATTTTTCCTTCAAGATTAAACCTTAAATTTAAAATGTAAGCTGAACATTCAACTTGGAAAAGTTCACCCTCATCAATTTTAATGGTTACAGTTTCACCAGTTGTAAGTTTGTTTTTAAGGTAAGCTAAAACTTCAG
>NJEB01000011.1 GCA_002254975.1 Candidatus Hecatellales archaeon ex4484_218
AAATCAAAAACACAATTCTCAATTTTTTTAAAAGCCTCTAAACTTTCAACAAGCCTATCAAATTCTTCTAATCCTTTTGATATTTTTTCATTTTTTCCAACCAAACCAACAATTTTTTCCAGTGCTTTATCAGGTTTATCCCTTATAGAAATAAATTCTAAAATTTCATGTTTTTGGTCAGGATTTAACCCAACCTTTTCCATTTCACCAATAAACTCTTCTTCCGAGAGTTTTCTATATTTATCTATAACCCTTAAAACCGTTTCAACATCTTGTTCAAGTTTAATTCCTATACTGTTTAAAAATCCTTCAACAAGTTTTCTATTGCTAATTTTAACCTCAAAATTTTCTAGTCCAACATTTTGAAGAACATCTATACTTAAAGAAATTATTTCAGCATCAGCCTCAACATTTGGGCTTCCAAAAATTTCAGCATCCCATTGATAAAAACATCTGTACCTTCCGTATTGGGGTTCATCGTATCTCCACATGTTTGAAATTGAAGCAAGTTTAATGGGTAAAACTAAGTCTGGACGGCTTGCCACCATTCTAGCTAAACCAACGGTCAAATCAAACCTAAGCCCAAGTTTTCTTCCAGCCTTATCCTCAAACCAGTAAATTTCATCTTTAATAGCTGGTCCACATTTAGCCTCTAAAGTTTCCAGTTTTTCGATAGGTGATGGTTCAACAAGTTGGAAGCCATACCTATCTAAAACCTCCAAAATTTTTTGGTTAATCCATAAACGTTGAGCCATTTCTTTGGCTTCAATATCTCTCATACCTCTTGGTGGTGAAAAATCTTGATTTGTCAAACTTAATCCACCAACTATTGGAGTCTTTCAAAGGTTTGTTTTGCTTAGAAATTAATTTTATGGGAAGCTATTTAACCTAATTGTAGGAAATAATTCTATTTGGAAGTGGTTAAAGATGGTTGAGAAACATAAACATTGTGTTGTTTGTGGAATGCCTATAAGTCCAGATAAAACTCCACCAGTTTGTAGTAAAAAATGTGAGTTTATCCTAAGTAGAAGAGCAAGAAGAGAAAGAATTGTTTGGATGTTACTTCCCCTCCCATTTGTTGTTTTGCTTATTTTGTTTCTAATTTTTGGTGGTGCTGCACCTTAACCAAAAAATTTTTCAACTCATCAAAATCTCTGAAAATTTTTGTTGAATGTGCAATAATCCATGGGCTAGGATTCTTAATCCCGCAAATAACATAAGTTGGTTTTCCCTTAGTTTTAGCATAAAAAAGCTCCATACATGCTCCAGCTGAAAGTTTCGGAAGATAAGCAACTAAAAAATCACATTGGTCTATATCCTCTAAATCTCTTTTAACAAAACCCTTAACAGGAACATTTTCCCACCAGTTTTTTCCAGTATAAGAATAAAAAATTTTTTCACGTTTCCATGGGTCTAAAACCTTAAAACCCATAGCTTCAAGCATCTTCCCCAGCTTTTCCCTATAAAACTGTTTTTTCTCCATTCCATGAATTGGACCTGAAAGAAAAACCTTTTTTATTCTCCCAAATTTTGGATTTAAAATATCCGGTTTATTTGTAACTATACCATCAACTTCCATGTTAACAAATTTTTTAGCTATTTTAGGGTCATCAACAGTCCAAACATAAACAGATAAACCTTTTCTACGAGCTTCTTCAACCATCCTAAAATCTACATATTTATGTTCTGGGAATATTGCTTCAGCTTTAACATTTAAGGCTAACTGACAAACATTTAAAGGATAACACCTAAAAATTACCCCAACCTTAATTTTTCTGTTTAAATCTTTAATTTTTCTTAGAGCCTCATGGTAAAAAGATGTGGTCAAGACATCTTCAACAACCTTTTTATCCTCAAAAATTTTTACAACCTTTTTTTCCATACCCAACTTTTTTATTTCAACAACAAGTTTTGCTTTTCCTCTTATAACATCCACTATTTCCTCTAAAGTTGGGATTTTTTCACCCAGTCCTGCATCAAGTTTTTTAAGCTTTTTTAAGCTTATCTTTTCAACATAACCACTACCATCTGTTGTTCTATCAACAGTTTCATCATGGATAACAACAACATAACCATCTTTACTTAATCTTACATCAACCTCAACCATGTCAGCTCCAAGCTTAATTGCTGATTCAACAGCCCTCACAGTATTTTCAGGTTCATATGCACTTGCACCCCTATGAGCAATAATCAAAACTTTTTTCAAACCTCATCAACAAAAAATATTTTTTTAACAATTTAAAAACCTAAATACATCGGTTTGGTGTTAAAAATGAAAATAGCATCAGTCCAATTTAAGCTTAAAAAAATAGAAAATTTTGAAGATTTTAAGTCTCATGTTGAAAAACTTGTTAATCAAGCTAGGATGGAAGAAGCCTTGTTTACTGTTTTTCCAGAGGTTTTTACACTTGAATTAGCCACAATTTATCTTCCAAAAATGGATTTAAAACAGGCTTTAAGAAAAGTTGCTGAAGAATATTGTGAAAGTTTTAAGCAGTTTTTTTCAGATTTAGCCAGAAAAAATAGGATGCATATTGTTGCTGGAAGCACTCTTGAAAAAGATGTAGAAACTGGAAAATATTATAATACAAGTTTTCTTTTTTATCCGGATGGTAGAATAGCTAAACATAGAAAACTTCATCTTTACCCAACAGCCGACCCAGAATTGGGTGTTGATGGTTTTGGAGAAAATTTACAAGTTTTTCAAACATCTGAAGCTAAAATTTCCATTTTAATATGCTATGATTCTATTTTTCCTGAAACTTCCAGAATTTTAAGACTTATGGGGGCTGAAATAATTTTTGTCCCTTCAGCAGCACCTTGGTCAGAATCTCTTTTTTGGGACCTTAGAATATGTTGTGAAGCTAGAGCAATAGAAAATCAGTTAATTGTTGCTCATTCATGTTTAATTGGAAAATTGGAAGGAGCTGAAAACATGGAGTTTTTTGGTAAGTCATCTATTCTTTATCCGGGTAGGGGTAAAGTTTTAGCTGATGGTAGGATGGGGAAGGAGCTTGTTGTAGTTGGGGATGTTGACTTAGAAAGGTTACGTAGGTCTAGAGGTAAGAATGCTAGAGTTTTAAAGGATATGCGTCCTGAAATCTATAGTTGGCTTTGTAAAAACCGATGGAAATATAAAGAATAAGTTTTCACGGTAAATAATAATGAAAAGAAAAATTTTTGTTGTTTGGTTTCTTGTTTTCTCCCTTTTTCTTGCTACAATAGTTTATAGTGAAACAACCCAGCTAACAGTTAAAACTAGTAAGCAAACCTACACCTTTGAAGAATTTTTGGATGTTAATGGTAAAGGAAATCCTAACATTCTTTTATATTTACCCATTAAAGTTTCATCTCCAAAAATTTTAGACCTTAGCGGAAATCCTGTAAACCAAGTAAAAATTAGCTCAAAGTTTCTTTTATCAACAAAACTAGAAAATTTAGCTGAAGATAAACAGGTTTTAACCTATATAGTTCAGGTAAAAGATTTTGAGGGAAAAATTGTTCATCTTCAATTTATTAGAGGAGCAATTCCAGCTGAAAAAACTTTTACTTATGGTTTGATGTGGACACCTAAAAAAGCTGGAAAACATGTAATTGAAGTTTATGTTTGGAGAAGTTTAGCAGAACCTCAACCTTTAGCCCATCCAGCAAAAACGGAAGTTGAAGTTTTAAAACCCACAGCTAAAAACCAATCAAAAATTGTGTATTATGGTTCAGCAGTTAAACCTAGTCCTGTAGTTACAATTCAAGTTTTTAGTCCGGATGGAAAAAGAAAAGCTGTAGCTCAAGCAAGAATTGGTGTTGATGGAAGTTTTTATGCAAATAAGATTTATAGGTTTAGCTTGGATGACCCTCTTGGAAATTGGACTATAAAAGTTTATCAGGCAGGAATAATGGAGAAAACTAGTTTTAAGCTAGATAAAACTCCAACAACTCTAACCATTTTAGTTAAACCTCAAAAAGTTGAGTTAGGTGAAAAAATTAAGGTTGAGGGTTGTATTGTTCCTTCATGTGCTAATGCTAAGGTTATTTTAACCTATGAAAAGGCTGGTGGGGTTAATGTTTCAAAAGTTGTAGTTACAGATACTGAAGGATGTTTTCAAGATGAATTTAAACTTGATGCTGGTGGAACATGGTTTGTGGTTGCAGGTTGGAGTGGGAATGAAAAATTTAAGGCTTCTAAAAGCTCAAAAATAAAATTTGAGGTTGTAAGTAAAGGTTGTTTAATCGCAACAGCAACCTATGGTTCTGAAATGGCTGAAGAGGTTCAGTTTCTTAGAGGATTTAGGGAAAAAATTGTATATTCAACTTTTGCAGGAAAAAGTTTTATGAAGGTTTTCCATGTATGGTATTATTCTTTTAGTCCAACAGTTGCTAAATTTATCCAAAATAATCAACCACTTAAAAACCTTGTAAAATGTTTACTTTACCCGCTTTTTGGGATTTTATATCTTTCAACCTTAACCTACAACATATTTAATTTTAATTGTGAGATTGGAATTATCATGGCTGGTTTGGTTGCAAGCTTTTTAATTGGAATTGTATACTTTACACCACCAACTTTCCTAATATTGTATGCTTTAAGAAAATCTAGAGGTCTTCTAAAGACTAGATGGCTAAAATTTTTGATTTTGATTGTTATGTTAAATGTTGGTTTAATATTTTTAGGGGAAATTCTAGGGTTTAACCTTTTAATGGAAGTTTCAACATCTGTTTTTGTTGTTGGAATAATTGTTTTTACAGCCTACATTATCTCATGGAAACTTGTAACTTTAACATTAAAAAAATCTAATTTTTAAGGTTTTTTAGGGGTAACTTTTTCCACATACATTAAAGTATAGTTTAACTTTGGAATATAACGCATTCTTAAAATGGCTTTAGCCTTCCCATAACTTGTTTTAACCTTAACATCTAAATGTTCACCTTTTAAAGTTTCATAACTATAAGGAGTTTTTCCAGATTTTTTTAGTTTTTTAAGATTTATTCTTACTTTTACATCTGTTTTGTAAGGTTGAATTTTCATTGTTTCTGTTATAACTTTTTCCAAAATTTTGGCTAATTTTTTGTTTTTGGTTACTGGAATACCTACAAATTGATGGTAGATTGCTCCAAGAGTTATTCCACCTTCAAAAATTGCTCTTTCCCTATCCGTGATAGATGGGTCAAAATATTTTTTTGCTGGGTCTATTCTACCCATAATTGTTTACCTTTCTTTATAGGTTAAGATTTTTTAATTCCCCCCTTATTTCTCCAAGAGTTGTTACTCTTTCAGCAACAAAATCATGTTTATGAATTGTTTCACTACTTTTTTGTTTAAATTTAACAACAACCTTATCCGGAAAATCTTGAAAACTTTCAGCAAAATTTTTCATCATAAACCGGACACAATCCTCAACAAATCTTGGATTTTTTACAGCCATATCTACAAGTTCAATTTCATCAATTCTTTTAAGTAAACCATAACTTGGGGCGCTCATAGATTTTTCGATAATCCAAACAAGTTTTGAGGCATCAATTTTAAACCCTTCAGGAATTTCTGTGATAATTAACCCAAAACTACGTTGCATATGGGTTGCCCATGGAAATCCCTCCAAAATTTTTCTTGATTTCTCATCTAAACCTTGCATAAAATTTTCCTTCAGCATTTCTTGAGCACATGGACATGCTGTTATTCCACCTATCCCAACCCCAACCATTTTTCTTGTAATAATATTTCCTTCATGATTTTTTCTTGCAGTTGCTAAAGCAATTAGTTTACATGGCTCATAAGTTTTCATTTCAGATTTTGGTGTAGTTTTTTCAACCATAGCTTCTCCTACAGCTTTAACCACCGACCTACTAGCATACTCATGTCTTTTTAAAAGTTCTTTAGCAATTTCACTACAAGCATTTTCAAGTTTGTACGTTTTTCCTGCAAACTCCTCCAAAACCTCAGTAATTATTTCATAATTTCTGGAAGCATGAATACCTTTTTGGTTAGCTGGAAGATTAATATAAGCAGAAAAAGTTGGAACTACAAGAGTTGGTTTATTTTCAAAATATACAAAACCAATAGGCATTTTTACACCAGAAACCCCAACTTTTTCCAAGGAAAGAGGAACACTAGGTTTTTTATTATGAACCTCAGGTAAATTCAATCTTCATCAACACCTAAATTAAGCCCTAAATTCTTTAACTAAACTTTCCCTAATCAACCATATAAAAGATATTATCAAAACCTAAAATATCTTAAACTTTAAACTAGAAAATATCCTCATCTTGGATGTAACTTCTTCCAGTTTTAAGTGCAATTTTTGCTTTTTCAAGTTCACAACCCAAATAAGCTGCATGGTCTAAACGTGAAACCAAACCTTTTTCAAAAATTTTTATGTAAACATCCTTTGGATTTAAACCTTTAACAGCAAAATCCGGTTTATTCTCACCATAACGATAATGAAAAACCAACAGTTCACCCGTTTCTCTATCTACTTTAACTTTAAAATATCCCTTAGGGTCGTGTGTATATCCATTTTTTCCTTGTACCTTTAAAATTTTTGTTTTTCTTTCAACCTCACTTAGGCTTTCATCTTTTCTTCTTTTTTCTTTAAAAACCAGAAGATTTAACCCTAAATCTTTGGGTGATATACCCCGTTTTTTGGCTAAAGTAACCATCTTCAAGGCTGTTGAAATCTCTTTAATTGTTCCAACAGTTTTGTTACTTGCTTGAGTTGTAAAAATTATGTTTACACCAATTTCCCAAGCTAAAAGAGCCAAAAGAAAATTTATTCCAACAGAATCAGCATCAATAAGTTCTGTAACATTTCCAGCTCCAAATAAAACTGGAATTTGAGGATTTCTTCTTCTAAACTCAACATAACCAAGTAAAGATTCAAGAAATGGTTGAACATTCAAAATTGGGTCTGCTATTAAATTTTTAAACCCTAACAGTTTAGCTTTTTTAATATTTTTTTCAAGCTGAAAAACTCTTTCTAAATAGTTTTCAGGGATTTTTCCATCCTCATCAGCAGGAGTTACAACAACAGAAGTTTTCCTTATAGATGGAAATTTTGATGCTTCAACCATGTTTTCACCATCAATACTTAAAACTAAACTTGCACCAGCCTCAACAGCAACCCTAATTTCCTCAACATCATGAGAATCTATACTTACAGGTTTGTTTACAGCTTTCAAAACAGTTTTAACGACTCTCTTAGCATCTTTAGGATTTCCACCCCCAACCATCATTCCAACATCCACAATATCAGCACCACAATCCACATAATATCTAGCTAAACTTTGAATTTCCTCATCAGAAAGCATAGGTGAATTTACAATTTCAGCCATAAGTAAAGGTGGAAAACCCCAATTTGTCCAAACTTTTCTATCACCTGAACCTATAACCAAACCAAAACCGGATTTTTCAAGTTTTAAAGCCTCCATTCGAAGCTGATTAAGTTCTTCTAAAATTTTTTCTTTAAGCAAATCTTGCATAAGTTCACATGCAGGTTTTTGAGTTGACAAAGAAATTTTATCTAAATTGTCTAAAATTGTTGGTAGGTCGGCGGCATGTTTAGGTCCTTTAAAAGTTGGAACACCAACAATCTTTGAAACTTCCCCAGTATCTCCAACAATCAATCCTGGAAGTAAAATTAAACCAAATTTTTTAAGGTCAACCATTTCAACAATTTTTTTGGCTGCATATTTAGGTGTTATAAAAGCTGCAACCTGAATGGGTAAACTTAAAACTTCAACTTTAACTTTACTTTGTTTAACATACTTTTCAACAAGTGGTTTAGCTAAAATACCAGTTACAATTAAAACATTTTTTTTAAAAACCATAAAATCATCCAACCTAAAAATTATAGTCTTCTAATTTTTTGAACAAAAACTTCTGGGTTAAGCAAAGCTGAATCTATAGTTGTTATAAGTAGTTCTTTATCTGAGGGTAAATTTCCATGAATTAGTCCTGGAATCAAATAGTGGGATGCATGGTTTATAATAAAACATTGAATGTTGATGTTTTCTATGAGTTTTTTTGTTTCAAGAAGGATTTCATACCAAGATGCTTCCTTAAATTTTCCTTCTAAAACAAGTTTATGAAGAGGAGCTTTTGGATGAATAATCAAAGAATGAAGTCTAACTTCATCAGGCTTCATCTGGTTAATGGTTTTTGCTGTTAACTCAGCATTTTTTTCCCATTTCTCAGCACCAGCCAAACCTTGAATAACCGTAACTGAAAGTTTGATATTAGCATCTTTAACAATTTCAGCAGCTTCAATCATATCTTTTGAGGTTACACCCTTCTCCATTAACCTTAAAACTTCATCATCTCCAGATTCAAGTCCCATGTAAATCTTATTTAACCCAGCTTCACTCAACATTTTTAGGTCTTTTCTCCTTCCCTTGATAAACTTAGCACCACCATAACAACTAACCCTTTCAAGTTTAGGAAAACATTTATACAAAAAATCCAAAATTTTTAGTAGTTTTTCAACTTTTAAAGCTATCGTGTTAGCTTCAGCTAAAAAAACTCTTTTAACTTTATCCCCATAATAATTTTTGGCTAAAATAATATCCTCCAAAACATCATTTAAGGGTCTTGGAAAATATTTTTCATCCTTATGGGTTCCACAAAAAACACAACGATTCCATGGACAACCAATTGTTGGCATAAGAATTAAACTGTAAGCCTCCGGTGGGGGTCTATAAAAGATAGGTTTTAAAGTAATAGCCATTCCATATTCTGGAGGATAAATT
>NJEB01000012.1 GCA_002254975.1 Candidatus Hecatellales archaeon ex4484_218
CTAAATATTGTTTTTCATCCGGTATCATAGATAAATTTTCAAAGTAGTATTCGTACAGATTTTTTAGTTTTTGTGGTCTAAGAAAAACCTGGTCTTCAAAGGATACCCAAGCAATTCTTGGATATCTTGTATGCATATACAATAAAACTTTCTCTAAGTCTTCTTTTGATAGATTCCTGTAGGGGTAAGCTTCTTTGAACATCATCAAAACTTCATCATAATACCATCTTTTTTTCTGGGTTAGAAGCCCAGCAATTTGGTGGGCTAAAGCATCATAAGGTTTTTCAGGGATGATTACAGGTTCAAGCTCATCGTTTAAGGCTTTTCTAGCAATAACCATAGCCTCCAACGTATCATCAGCATCAATCGTCATAATTACTCCTTTTGGAATCCTACCAATCCTATGACCACTTCTACCAACCCTTTGAACAAGTCTAGTTACTTGTCTAGGTGAATTGTACTGAATTACAAGGTCTATTCTACCAACATCAATTCCTAATTCAAGGGAGGAAGTACATACAAGACCTTTAAGTTCTCCTTCCTTCAAACCTTTTTCAGCCCATATTCTTGAAGGTTTAGATAAACTTCCATGATGAATACTTACAGGATAATCTACATCCCAAACCTTAAACCTTGAAGCTAAAACTTCGGCTATAGACCTTGTATTGGTAAAAAGCAAAACAGACTTATGTTTTTCGATAAGCTCCTTCATAACTCTAAGTCTTGCAGCAACCTCTGGATGAGTATAAAGTTTTGTTGAAATTACATAGTCTTCTTTGGATGGCTTAGCATAAATTATTTGAAGTTTAACATCCCGAGCAATAGGAACCTTAACAATTTTACATTCCCTATTGGTTCCAACAAGAAATTTTGCAACTTTTTCAGGTGAACCTATAGTTGCAGATAAACCTACAACCTGAAAATCTTTTCCAACAATCCATCTAAGTCTTTCAAGCCCAAGAGAAAGTTGACTTCCACGTTTATCACATGCAAGCTCATGAACCTCATCCACAATCACCCATCTAACCGTTCTTAAATGTTTACGCATAATTTTTCCTGGAAGAATAGCCTGTAAAGTTTCAGGTGTTGTTATTAACATGTCTGGTGGTCTTCTAGCTTGCTTACTTCTTTCTGTTATACTGGTATCCCCATGTCTAACAGCAACATTAACATCTAGTTTTTTACACCACCATTCAAGTCTTTCCATTAAATCCCTGTTTAAAGCTCTTAAAGGTGTTACATAAAGAATTTTTATTCCAGGTTTTTGTTTTTCAGGTGAGGTAATAAACATATTTAGAATGGGAAGGATGGCTGCTTCTGTTTTCCCTGTTGCTGTTGGTGCGATCAGTAAAACATTTTCTCCCTTAAGAATTAATGGTATAGCCTTTTTCTGAGGTTCTGTTGGTGTTTGAAATCCCTTTTCCTCAATAGCTTTCCGGAGAGGTTTTGCAAGCAAAGAAAACACTGAGTTCATTTTTAATTCAACTAACCTTAAAAAGAAAAGGTAAATCCTATAATAAAAACACTAACTTAAGAATTTAGCATATCTTTTACTTAAAAATTTAAAGTTTACTTTTTTGTTTTAGAATTGGATATGCTTTAATACATAAACCACAAACATCCAAACCTAAAACTTTGAAAAGATAATGATAACATTTTTCTTTGTTAATTCTCCAACCTTCAACCGGATTATAAACAGGATTATCCAAAGCTTTAACTGGACAAATTTTTATACATTCCAACCAAACATGCACCTTTATCCTTAGCAAACTGTTTTATTTTTTTCTGTTAAATCATCCAAGAATTTTAACCTTAAGTATTTATTTTTTCCGAAACTGTTTTATTTTTTGTTTCCAATTTAAAGGAGACGAAGGGGTAAATATCTAATATGCAACATGAAGCTAAACCTAAAAACTCCGGTAAACAGGTAAAAGGATGGGGTGACTTTTTAGCTGTTGTGGTTATTTTTGTTGTTTTTATTGGAGGATGGTTTGGTTTAATCTATCTTTTAGGTACAGAAAGCCCTGTAACGGTTGTTGATGGGACAAGTATGTATCCAACCTTAAAAAAAGGAGACCTAGTAATCATTAAAGGAGCTTCAGAAGATGAATTAATTAAAGATTTTAAAAATGCGAAAACTTACATGGATAGGCCAATTATAGTTTTTTATTCCCCCAGTGGTAAACGTATAATCCATAGGATTTACAGTCTAAAATATGATGGAAATGGAAACTTTTTAGGTTTTATAACTAAGGGAGATAACAATCCAACTCCTGACCCATACCTAGTTACCACCAACAAAATTATTGGGAAAGTTATCTTTGGACCTATTCATTATTTAGGTTTAATTGTTTTGTTTATACGTTCACCTTTTGGTTTTTTTGTAGTAGCATTCTCAATAATTGTTTTGGCTGTTTGGATAGTTATAGATGAAGTTAATAAATATCTTAAAAAGTCTAAAGGAAAGGAAAATTCTAACTCCTTATATAATGGTTAAAAACATTTTATCCTAATGTGTTGGATGGAGAAAGTTTAAGGAGGATGTTTTTTGTCTAAACCAAAACCAGTTATAACGATTGAAAATGTGGTTGCTTCAGCTTCCCTTGAACATCCAGTAGACTTGGATGCGATAACCAAACTTTTTCCTACAGCAGAATACAGACCTGAACAATTTCCAGGACTTGTTTTTAGACTTAAAAAACCTAAAACAGCAACTTTAATTTTTAACTCTGGAAAAATGGTTTGCACTGGAGCTAAATCTGAAACCCAAGCAATTAAGGCTGTGGATAAGGTAATAAGGGAGCTTAAAAATCGTGGAATAGTTATCATGGGTAAACCTAAAACTCAAATTCAAAACATTGTTGCATCAGCAAGTTTAGGTGGAAGAATAGACCTTGAAAAAGCAACCTATAAATTATCCAAAACTATGTATGAGCCTGAACAATTTCCAGGATTAATCCATAGAATGGATGAACCTAAGGTTGTAATCCTACTTTTTGCAAGTGGAAAGCTTGTATGTACTGGTGCCAAAAAGGAAGAAGAAGTTTATCGGGCTGTAAACAAACTTCATAAAACTCTTGAGGGAGAAGGAATAATCTACTATGAATAAACCTATTCCTTTTTACCTTTGAATGAAAGTTTAAGTTTCGGATGATAAACCGTGGTAAGGGTTGCTGGAGTAGACCCTGGAACAAAAAGTTTTGATGTTTGCGGTTTAGAAAATGGAAAACTTATCCTAGCTCAACAAATCTCAACCAAAAAAATTCTGAAAAACCCGGATTTACTTATTAAAACCTTAAAAAACTACAACTTTGATTTAATTGTTGGGCCTTCAGGTTATGGTTTACCTCTAACTCAGCTTAACAAGACTAGTAGGTATGAAATTTTTAAGTTAAGCCTAATCAAACCATCAGATAAAAAATTAAAACCTCAAATTGGGCTTAGAAATGTTTTATTAAAACTTAAAAATTCAGGTTTAAATGTTTACATGATTCCAAGCGTAAAACATTTGCCGACAGTACCCACCCATAGAAAGATTAACAAGGTTGATATGGGAACAGCTGATAAGGTTTGTTGTGCAGCTTTAGCCATCCAAAATCAAGCTAAACATTACAATCTAACCTACCAAGAAACTTCATTTATTCTTGTTGAGTTAGGATTTGGCTATAATGCTTTTTTGGCTGTAGAAAAAGGGAAAATTGTTGATGGGATAGGTGGAACCTTAAGCCATATCGGTTTTTTATCCCAAGGTTTTTTTGATGGGGAGTTAGCTTACTTGTTAGGTAGAATAACTAAACCTATGCTTTCTATGGGTGGTGCAGCCTTCATTGCAGGTATGAGAAAACCAAATCCAGAAAAATTTATGGAAAAAATCGACAAAAATAAAAGGTTTAGTTTAGCATGGGAAGCTTACCTTGAAGGAATTGAAAAAGATGTTTTAATTTTAAAAGCTTCAATCAAAAATCCTAGAGAAATACTGGTTTCAGGAAGATTTGTAAAAATCGAGAAAGCTTATAAAGAAATTTCAAGTAGGCTTTCATCCTATGGGAAGGTTAGAAAACTTGAAGGTTTTACATTTAAAGTTAAGGAAGCTGCTCAAGGTGCAGCGTTAATAGCTGATGGTTTAGCTGGAGGAAAATATAAAAACCTTGTTGAATGCATGGAAATAAAAAAGGCCAAAGGAGGCTTTTTAGATTACATTTACCAGGCAAACATTAAAAAGTTAAGTAAAATGTTTTATGAGGATATGGTGTAGTTTTTGGCTGAAGAAGATATTCTTGTTAGAGCTGCAAGAGGAACTGGTGCTTTAGGTAGCCAAAACATTTTAACCTCCATTCTAGGTTTAGTTTTTTTCATGTTTTTTGCAAGAATTGTTAGTAAGACTGAGATGGGAGTTTATGGTGCTGTTTTTTTAGTTTATACTATTTTAACTTATGTTGGTTGTTTAGGTTTAAATTTTGCTGCATCCCATTTTATACCCCATTTTTATGGAAAAAATAAAATCAAAAAAATACATCTAACAATAAAATACATTTTGGCTATTTCGGTTATTTCAGCAGGCATCATTTGTTTTATTCAAATATTTTTTGCTGAAAATTTTTCCTTCCTACTTTTTGGAACAGAAAAATATGGGAATCTTTTTTGGATTACTGCTTTTGCTGTTCTTTTAACCATTATAGGTTTGGTTTTTGATGGATTTCTTAGTGGTTTCCAAAAATTTGAAAGTTTAGCATTGTTTAGGCTTACATCTCAAATTTTAAGGGTTGGAGTTACAATTTGGCTTTTACTGCTTGGTGTAGGTGTTGCAGCAGTTTTTATGGGTTGGATTGTTTTTTATCTTCTATTTACTGTTTTAGCGATATTTTTGATTTTAAAAACTATTTTAAAATTTAAAGTAGAAAAGGATGAAAATGACCCTTTTCAACCAAAAATTCTTGTTGCCTTTTCATTACCCATGATGGTTTATCAGCTTGTTACTTATCTTTCAGATTCTGTTGATAGATTTATTGTTTTGGAGTTTTTAGGAACAGAATCTTTAGGAATTTATACTGTTACTTTAATGGTGGTAGGCACCGTGATAATGATTGTGGTTACATCCCTACTTATAACCTTAATCCCAGGATTAAGCGAAATCCATGCAAGAACAGGTTTAGATAAAATTTCTAATTCAATTAGAATTTCAAGCCGATATATAGCCATGGTTTTTATTCCGATTTGTTTAGGTTTAGCTGTTTTATCACCTTTAGCTATCCATATTCTTGCAGGTTTAACCTATTGGGAATCAATCCTACCTCTTTCAATTGTATGTATAGGTTTAAGTTTTTACGGTTTTTCAGCAACAATCATTTCAGCATTAGCAGCAATAGGTAAAACTTTAAGAGTTGCAGTTGCAGTTTTACTGGCAGCCTTAACAGAGTTTGGTTTTTGTGTTTTTTTAATACCTTTAATGGGTGTTGTTGGTGCGGCTGTAAGCAGAACCCTAATGTATATTTTAATGTTTGGTTTACTAGTTTTTTTAACCTCAAAAATTGTTCAAATCAATTTTGATACATCTGCTTTATGGAAAAGTAGTGTATCCGCAGTTATTATGGCTTCCTTACTTTTTCCATTAGCCTTTTACACCAAGTATAGTTTGATTTTACTTCCTTTTTACATTATTTTTGGTTTGATTGTTTATGGTTTAATCTTAATAATGCTTAAAACCTTAAACTTTAAAGATTTAAGATTTATTGCAAAAATTTTCCCTAAAGGTGAAATTTTAGCTGAAAAAGCTTTAAGGATAATTAAAAGGTCACCTAAATTTTCTAGGTTTGCTAAAAAATTTTTAGAAGAAGAATAAACCCTTAAGTTAAAGATATTTTCTTTCTTGATAAAACAGTTTGAGATACAAGCTTAAAAATATCCAATTTTTTTTCTTCTTCAAGAATTTTGTCTAAGTCTGCTTTGGTTGCTGGCTTGGGAGGATTAACCAAACATGAAACAGCCTTTTCAATTGAAATTTTATAGGTTCCTATTTTTTCAGCTATTCGAACTGTTTCTTCCTTATTTAAACCTATTAGGGGTCTTAAAACAGGAAGTTTAACAGCTTTGTCCTCCACAAAAATATTTTGAAGAGTTTGACTAGCAACTTGACCCAAACTTTCACCAGTAACCAAACCTGAAGCCTTAATTATTTCTGAAAATCTTTCAGCAACCCTGAACATTAACCTACGGCAAAGAATACAAGTAAATTTTCTTGCACATTTTTCAGAAATTTCTTTAAGATTTTCACCATGAGGAAAAATATAGGCTTCTTTAATGTTTAAATGTTCTCCAAGTTTCCTAATACATGCTAAAGCTTTTTCTTTAGCTTTTTCCTCAGCAAAAGGTTGATTGTCAAAATAAATTGGAACTACCCTAATCTTTTTAAGTTTTCCAATTAGGTAAGCTGCAACAGGTGAATCTATTCCTCCTGAAATTAAGGCTAAAACTTTTTGCATATGAAAATTCCCTAAACCTTTATTGTTTAAGGTAGAATTTTAGGATGTTTATTTTCCGGATAGTTTTATAACCATTGATTAATTTAGTATTATTATTGGAGGGTTTTGATATGAAAACAGCCCAAGAATATCTTGAAAGTTTAAAACAGATTAAACTCCGTGTATACTTAAACGGAGAAAAAGTTGATTCTATTGTTGACAACCCTGTCACCAAATCAGTTGTTGATGCTATGGCTAAAATTTATGATATGGCTCATGACCCAAGATACGAAAATATAATGACAGCTCATTCCCCCTACATCGATGAAAAGATAAATAGATGCGTCCATATTTTTCAGAGTATCCAAGACCTTGAAAAAAGAGTTGAGATGGCAACTTTAACAAGCCAAGTTTTAGGAACATGCAATTATAGGTGTCCTGGATGTGATGCTTTAAATGCACTTGCAAGTGTAACCTATGAGATAGATAAAAAACTTGGAACAAACTACAATAAAAGATTTATCGAGTATCTAAAATGGGTGCAAAAAAATGATTTGGCTTGTAGTGGTTCTTTAACAGATGTTAAGGGTGATAGAGGCAAAAGACCGAAAGAACAAGACCCAGATATGTATGTTAGAGTTGTTGAAAAAGGAGATGATGGAATAGTTGTTAGAGGTGCAAGAATTCATCAAAGCGGCTCAATAGCAGCTCATGAACATATAATTATTCCAGGAGTAACCTTCCGTAAAGGAGAGGAAGAATATGCTGTTGCTTTTGCTGTTCCAAGTGGTACAAAAGGTTTAACCTACATTTGTCAATACACACCTGAAGATGCTGAAAGACTTCATGCAGAAGACATTTACTATCTTGGAAACCCAATATATGGTGTTCGTGAAACTGCTATGATAGTTTTTGATGATGTTTTTGTTCCATGGGAAAGAGTATTTATGTGTGGAGAAGTTGAATTTACAACCCATATGTGGTCTAGGTTTGCAAGAATTCATAGGATGAGTTGTGGTGGAGCATGTAAGGTTGGATTTGGAGATTTAATGATTGGTGCAGCTCAAACCATAGCTGAATATCTAGGAATAGCAGCAGCATCTCATATTAGAGAAAAAATAGTTGAAATGGTAAAAATAAATGAAACTTTACATGCATGTGCATTAGCAGCAGCCTTAAAAGGTGTTGAGGAACCTGAAGGTTCAGGAATATATCTACCTAACAGAATGTATGCGAATGTGGCTAAACTTAATGCTGCTGAAGGTTTTTGGCAATTGATGGCTTTATTGGGTGATATTGTTGGAGGTTTAGCGGTAACCTTACCCTCAGAAAAAGAACTTAAAAATCCTGATACCTCAGAATACATTAAAAAGTATCTTAAAGCTGCTGTTCCTGCAGAGAAAAGGATGAGAATGACTAAGTTTATTCAAAATTGGTCTGCTGGTTTACATGGTGTTGGAACATGGCATGGAGCAGGTTCAACTCAAGCTCAAAGACTTGAAATTTATAGAACTGTAGATTTTGAGGAAAAAAAGAAGCTTGCTAAAGAGCTTGCTGGAATAAAAGACTAAACCTCCAAAAAATATTCTTCAACAACATTTTTTGCTTTTTCTCTTTTTCTTTGATGTTCAACAAGAAAATCTTTAACCTTTTTTGCAAGAATACTTTTACATTCACCACAAATAATCTTACCGGATTTACAATTTTCCCAAAGTTCCTTAACTTTTTTATCATCTTCTTCAAACAGGTAATACATATACTGGTAAACAGTACAAACCTCAGGATTTCCACCATATTTTTTCTGCTCCTCCATGGTTGGTTGACCGCCTGTAAATGCATTAAAAACTTTTTTTTCAGCTAATTCAGGCGGGTCTACCGTAAAAATACATGTCTCAGGTTGGGATGCAGACATTTTTCCACCCCGACCTAATCCAGGTAAAAATTTGCTGTGAATTTGAGCTGGCTTATAAAATCCTAGTTTTGGAGCAACATCTCTTGTTACCCTCCAATATGGGTCTTGGTCTATGGCTGCAGGAATTAAACATGGAACATTTTTTCCGGTTAAAACAGATTCTAAAAAGCATGGAACAGCTTGAATTGCTGGGAAAAATATTAAACCTAT
>NJEB01000013.1 GCA_002254975.1 Candidatus Hecatellales archaeon ex4484_218
GCTTGAATGTGTTGACAGGGATGTTAAAGCTATGCAAAGATACATTAAACGTAAAATTGAGGGTGAAATTTGGAAGCCTTTGTTGGAGGGTTATGGTTTAAAGGATGTTCATGTTAAGCTTAATTGGGGTTTCCCTAAAAGTGGGCTTGAAGATTTAAGAATAAAGGATTTAGTAGATTTGGCTAAAGCTGATGTTGGAATTTTATCCCGAAACCAAGTAATAAAAATACTTCAAATGATGGGTATCCCCATCCCTGGAAGCTAAAATTTAATCATCCAGCAACTTCCAATCCTTAAAATTTCTATTCAAAATTTAAAGGTGAAAAAATTAATGGGTAAATATATTTGGTTTGAAACATTTGAAAAAACTCAGCTTCAACCGGTTTTAAAGGTTAAAGGTATAGCCATAAAAGCTGGGATGTCAAGAAACTATAATATTTATTTGGAGGATGAGCTTAAGGCTGCTGTTAAAAGTCTTATCGGTAAACCAATGTATCTTGAACATGTTGATGTTGCAAACGCAATCGGAAAAATAACAAACGCTTGGTGGGATGATAAAGAGAAAGCGATCTGGTATGAGGCTGAAATCTATGATGATGAAATAGCCAACAAAATTAAGGCTGGACTAATCCAACATGTTTCAATTGCTGCAGACTATGAAATCCTAGAACCTATAAACGGAAAAATCCCACATGGATTACAATTCACCGAATTAAGTCTTGTAGCAGTTCCAGGAATCCCAGAAACCAATATCCAAGTTGTTGAACGTTTATTTGAAAAAATGAACCAAAATTATGCTCACAAATTTAGGGAAGGTGAAAAAGAAAAAATGGAAAACCAAGTTAAAGAAAAAGTTGTAAAACATGACATGGATTATGTTAAAGCTCCAGAAGATACACCTTGGAGCTTTACAGCTGAAGAGGGTAATAAGATTCTTGAAAAATATGGTTGGAAGGGATACCGAAACTGCCATGCATGGTATGACCCAGATAAGGCTGATACTAAAGCTGGTTACAAGCTTCCCCACCATAAAATTGTGAATGGAAAATTTGCTGTTGTATGGAGGGGTGTTGCTGCAGCAATGGCAGCCTTAATGGGTGCTAGGGGAGGGGTAGATATTCCCGCTAGTGATAGAAAGGGTGTTTATAATCATCTTGCTAAACATTATGAGGAGTTTGGACGTGAACCACCAACCTATGAAAATGCTAAAATCCAATTTGAAATTGAAAACTTAAACGAGAAACTTGAAGCTTTAACAGATGAAGTTCAAAGAATAAGTCATAAAGTTAACCTAATCATGGAAAATCTACTATTTAAAAAACCAAGAACAATTAAAGTTAAACTTTAAGGTTGGTTATTTAGGGATAATTCGTATGCTGATAAATCTAACAATCCATGTCCGCTAAAACAGAATACTATTGTTTTTTAAGGTTTTTGTCTAAACATAAATTTAATTTCTTATCCAATTTTTAACCTTCCTTTTTACGTTTACGGGATGAGAAATAGTTTCAGTTTGACCATCATGAAAAGGGGGTGTGTTTCTTAAATGTCTGAATATAGTTTGAAAAATGAAACTGTTGAGGTTAAGGTGGATACTAGTGAACTCCAAAAAAGACTTGATGATTTAACAGGTAAAATTAAGGTTTTAACTGAAAAATTGGCAAAATTTGAGGGAAAAGATGAGTTTAAAGGTAAAGGTGTTGTTGAATCAAATGAGAAATCAACGATTGAAAAGGTTGTTGAAGCTTTAAAAGCTGGAAGTCTCCGTGAACAATGGACAACCCCAATTGATATTCCAAGCTACAACCGTAGAGCTGGACTTAGAGATTTCGTTATTACAACCAATGTTTTAACTGGTGGTAAACCTGGCGATACTGTTAATATCCCATATGTTAAAGATTTTGATTTTGATATTTTGACTAGTGTTGGTGGAAGCTTAACAGAGAAAACAAATCTTGTTGGTAGTATCTCAACCACAATTGTTGAAGTTGGAGCCTACACTCAGGTAGCCTACTCAGATATTGAAAAATATGGTAATGAGATTTTAGGTAGACTTGAAAGAGTTTTTGCTAATGCAGCTATCCGTGCTGAAAACAGAAAAATTTTAGATACAATTATTGGTGATGCTGATGTTTCTGAGCTTGATAAAACTGGTGCTGGGAAAAATTTTGATGCTAATTGGATTGTTGAAGCTTTAAGCAAACTGATGCAGCAAGGTAAAGAAGTTAAACCTGAAGATTGTGTACTATGTATTAGTCCAGCTATGCATGAAGATTTGCTTAAAGATATTGTTGGAAGTCAACCATTAACCTATGCAAGACCAGAACCTGTAAGAACTGGATTCGTTGGCGTCTTTATGGGTGTAAAAATTTTGATTCCAGGCTACCTACCAGAACATGACACCACAAACCACTACCTATCCGGTTTTCTAATCCATAAAAATGCTGTTGTTCTTGCACCTAAACGTGAACTTCTCATCGAAACTGAAAGAGATACTGTTAACAGGAAAATTAAGATTACTGGAACCCATACTTTTGCTGCTGCTTTAGTTGATAATAAGGCTGTTGTTGAGATAAAGACAGCTTCAACAACCTAAAACTAAAAGATTTTTTAAAGATTTCTCAACTTAAATTCTCCCTTTTTTTTGTTTTAACCTAATTTTTTGGAGAGGTTGCATATTATGGTTATTTTATGGTTAGATTCCTTAGAATGGTATGTTGTTTGTGAAGAATGCTACAAAAAGTTTAGAGGAAGTATTTGGACTAGTTCTCTTAGAGACCTTCCACATCCCATTTTTGACTTAAAAAAGGTTTTAGATGAAGCTAAAAAAATTAAGCAATGTGAATTTTGCGGTAAAAAAATTGTTGAAAGATTTAAAGTAAATTTTTCACAAAACAAACCTAAACTTTATGCAGTCCTAGTAAAAAACAAGGATGGAAAATATACTTTAAAAAGATTTGGAAGGAGAGTAAAGCAAATTGAGTTACACACCTAAATATACTAATCAAAGTTTAGTTGAAAATTTGCTTGGAATTATTTTTGATGCTAACTCGGTTCCAACCAATATTTTTCTTAATGATTACTTGATTAAATGGGTTGAAGCTGAAATTGACAATAAAGGTTATGGTGAATTAGATTTAAGTTTACTAGAAGAATATGCCACTAAAAAAGTTGCATTACAAGTTTTACAGATTCGTTCAGCCCATGAAGATTACAGGGTTGATTTAAGTCAAGGAAGCTACGCTGAACTATACAAAATCTGGGTTAAACGAGTTGAAGAAATTGAAAAAATCCTAAAAGAAAAAATTGCAACAATTAATCTTTAAACTTTGAGAAAAATAACTTCAAGGTGGGAAAGTTGGTTAGGTTTAATCAAATCATGGATAAGTTGGATGAGTTTGTGGCTGTGGTTTTTGCTGTTGGAGGTTTAATTTACATTTTTATGGTTGGTGAGGTTCAAACTGGTTTAGCTATTGCTGCTGTTGGAACAAGCTATCTTTTCGGTAAAAATGTTCCTAAAAAGTAGGGTTGAAAAATTTGAGGGTTCAGGTTTTTGATGATTGGTTTTCTGTTGGACATTTATTGTTGGGTTTTTTAGCTTTAATTACACCTTTAATTTTCATAATCTACCTGCTATATGAGCTTGTAGAATTTATGTTTAAACATCCAAAGGAAAAAATTTCATGTTTTATTGGGGATATTTTAGAGTTTTTTTGTGGTTTAGGTTTTGGCTATTTAATTATAAGAATGGTGGTTTAGTTGGCTACAATCCTAATTAATGTTAAGCTTAATTCAGCCTTCCAACTACTAAAAAAACTTGAGGATAAAACTGGAAAAACACTTAAAAACCCTAAACTTGAAAGAGAAGCTGTCAGGATTTTAAAGCAAAAAGCACCTTTCCAAACTGGTAGGCTTAGAAGGTCTATTAGGGTTATACGTAAACATGGTTTTATCCGTGAAATTGGAATGTTAAAATATGGCTGGTTTTTGGAGAAAGGAACAAAACCCCATCTAATTTATCCAGTTCATGCAAAAACTTTACATTTTTGGATAAAAACCGGAGAAGAAATTTTTGCTAAAAGGGTAAATCATCCAGGTATTACTCCTACACGGTGGATAAGCATAGGAACTAAAGAAATAAGGGATAGGTTACATTACTGGTTAAAACAACTTATAACCCAAAACCTAAAAATGGAAGTGTAAAAATCTTTCACAAAGAATAGGTCAAGCTGTTCCCAATGCTTACTTATCAATCTATATGGCACAAATTGTTAATGGAAATCTCTTAGCTGGATGTTATGGTTTATACGGTAAGATTCAAATAGAAAGTTATTATGCTGGAAGACATCTTGAAATTTGTGTTCCCTACAACAAAACAATTAGATTTTGGGCTAGACCTGAAACTTTAAAGATTGAGGGAAGTAATGATGTTTATAAGTTTAAGAGATGGGAATATGTAAAAACTGATGGTAATAGAGTTTATAAATATGAGAACCCCGCCGATTTTGTTATAGGTTCTGATTTTGAGGGAATAGTTGTAGCATACTATAAAACCTAAACCTAAAAAATCCACTCCTCCTATTTTTTTGACTTAACCACAAGAATTATCCCATACACACAAAGAGGTATAGAAACCAAAATTAGCAGAAATCCCACTTGTTCCAATGAGAATAAAACTTGATAAATAGATATTGATGATGTAATGAATGGGAATGTTTTGTTAAACCGATTAAAGATTTCTACACGGTAAACATCGGTTTTTAAAGGTTTAAAATCAATACCTCCACGATAGGAGTAGACTAGATTATTTTTTGAATCAAAAATTTTAACATCAAATCTGTGGTCATCTGGTTGAATCCAAACATATAATTCTTGACTCCCCTCCACATAAACATTGTAGGTTACTGTTTCATTAGGCTTAACATCATATTCTGTTATTCTTGTTCTGGATACTATTCTAGATTGCCAAAGCTCATGAGCAATGGAACTTGAAAAGAAAATAAACCATATTCCAGCTAGGATTAGGATGGAGGCTATTGTTAAAGCTAAAATTCCACGTTCTCTTTTATCAATCATTGTTTTTCCTCTTAAAGTTTTATTATTTCTTCATATTGTTTGGTTATAAGGAATCTTATTAAGTCTGTATAGGATTCAAATTGATAATATTTTTTGATAGTATTAAGTCTTTTTGCTAGTTCTCCTTGAAAGCTCATTCTAATTTCTATTTTGTTTTTTTCTTTTGCAAGAGTGAATGGTGTGGTCTTTTTCTTGGTTATTTTTTTGTTTTTTTGCCTTTTTTAAGTTTTCTTTAACCTTAATTTTCGATTATCTAGATTTTGTGAGGTAACTTATAAAGATAGTCGATTAAGGAAGGTTGGGTTAATTAATGTTTAAGGAGGTTACTCAAAAAATTTTGGATTTGCTTCAGGCTGATGCTACTTTAAATCAAACTGTTAAAAAATGGTATTTTGGTTTTCCTGTTGAGGCTTTTGCTTATCCTTTTATTGCTGTTCGATGGGTTGGTGGACCTGTAACCGTGATGACTGGAAGTAAGGAAAGATATGAGATTAATTTTGAGATTGGGGTTGTATGTTCAAGTCAAAAGGAGGATGAGGCTGAAAAACAGGTTATGGACCTTGTGGAAAAAATTGATGAAATTTTAGATAACAACCCAACCCTTGACGGTTTAGTGGATGATAGCCACATATCTGAGATTAGAAGTGAAACTGGTTTAACTGAAAAAGGCTCCATACTTGTTGGAGCCTTAATTATGCTCACAACTTTTAAAACAAAAATTTAAAGGAGGTGAAAAAGGGATATGGCTAACAGGTATATAGGAGTTGCGGAGGAAATATCCTATGGAACATTTGTTAGCCCAACAAGATACATCGACATTCTACGGGAAAACCTAGTTTATGATAGAGGGATAACTCCGGTTCAAACAGTTTTTTCAAGAGATATAAGAAAATATGTTGAGGGTAAAGCTAGGGTTGAAGGCTCTATTGATTTTGCAGTTGAACCTGAAAATCTAGGTGAAATCTTTAAATGGTGTTTGGGTTTGGTTGAAACTGTAGGGACAGAAGCACCCTATACACATACGTTTAAACCGGCGGATGATATTAAAAGCTTTAGTATGGTTGTTGTTTCTGAGAAGGTTAAACGTAAAATTACTGGATGTTTGGTTTCAAGGCTAACGTTGGAAACACCATTGGATATTGTTACTGGTTCTATTGATGTTGTGGCTAAAAAAGAGGAAAAAGATTCTGGAAGCTATACACCTACAATTTCAAGTCTTTCCCCGTTTGTGTTTAAGCAGGGAACTTTAACGCTTGGTGGGGCTGATAGAAGCAAATATTTACGTGCTTTAAGGCTACGAATAGACAACAACATTCCAATAGATGACCTATACGGTTTTGGTGATGTTGGACCACAAAAAATATTGGTTAATAACCGGACGGTTGAATGTGAACTTGAAATGGCTTTTGAAGACACAACCGAATACGACGACTTCCTAACTGGAACAGAGGTTAGCTTAAACCTAAAATTTGTAAATGGCAACTATGAATTTGAAATAGACCTACCAAAAATAGTTTACAAAAGTGATACAGCCCCACATATTGACCGACGTGAACCTTTAATTGCAACAATTCCATGCCAAATCCTGTACGATTCAACAAATGGATATGAGGTTGCATTAAAACTAAAAAATAATGTTTCAAGCTATTAGATATTAGTATCACTTAAAATTTTCCCCAAAAGTTTCTTTTTACTTTACTATCTTATTCTTATAAATGGAATACCTAGTTTTAGAAGTTCTACATCTCCTGTTACCAATTTTGCTTTATAAGTTTTTGCTGTTGCAGCTGCAAATGCATCAGCTAATGAAACCGGATTTTTACTCTTAATTTTTGCTGCTTCCTTCCAAAGTTTATTGTTGGTTATGGGTACAATTTTAAGACCAAAAGTTTTAAGATTTCTTTCCTTTTCTTCAGCTATTTTTGGATTTTTCCGGTGAAGAATGTAGTAAAATTCTGTTAAATTAATTATGTTTATGTATCCTTTAATCTTTTTTTCATAGACTTGGTTTAAAAGCTTTAAAACTTTTTCTCCCCCAATTTCACCCAGATAATATGCTAATAATGCTTCAGTATCAAAAACTACATTCAACCTTTAACCATCCTTTGTAGTTTTCTTTCTTTAGCCAAATCATGAATTCTAGTTTCCTCCAAAATCTCCTTTGAAGTTTTTCCTCTAAAAATTTCTTTAAGAGAACCAAAGTCAGCTTCTGGTGTTGGTAAAGGCTTAAACAATACACCTTCACTTGTTTCTAAAACTAAAGCCTTATCTTTTAAACCAAATTTATCCCTAAAATCTTTAGGGATCGTTGCTTGACCTTTCTTAGTAATACTAACAATTCTAACCATTACCAAAACCTCTATTAATACTTAAAGCTAAAACATTACTTAAATCTTCCTAAATTTTAGTTTTAACAAATAACTTGGAGGTTTAAATTTTGAATATTGAAGAATATAAACGTAAAAAATTTAAAACTTTTATTACAGGTGAAGGGTTAAAGGTAACTGTTAAAGTTTTAACAAGCCCCCTCCCATTTGTTAAACTGCTTAAAAAACATGGTTTAGAGAAACCTGAAAATTTAGCAGCTGAAGAATTGTTGGAGAAAAGTGAGGCTTTCCAAAAAGAATTGTTTGAAAAATATGTTGTTTCACCTAAAATTGGGGAAGAATTGGCTTATGAAGATATTTTTGATGTTGACCGAGCTGAAATTCAAAATGCTATAGTGGAGAAGCTTCAATGGTTTCGGTTTCAACCCACCAGAACAATACAGAAACCTAATGTTGGCGGCAGCCATTCTAGGTGAAACCTACCATAAACTACCCCATGAAATTTTAGCTTCACCAATTGAAAAACTTGTTTTAGATTTGGAAGCAACAAAAATTTACAGGGAATATCAAAACCAAACAAGTAAAATAGAAAATGGAAGTTTATCTGAACAAATTAAAGCTAAACGTAAAATGCTTGGATTAATAGTTTAAAGTAATAGTATTAACCATGATTTTTACTTGTTGCTTAACCATAATGTAGTGGGGAACAATAATTTTAAACATACTTTCTTCATTTGGAAGAATTTTTTAGCTATAAGCCTAGAATCTACAACATTATTTTTTTTAAAAAAATTTTAAGGTGAAAAATTGCTATGTCTTTTTCGGATATTACTGTAAGTATGGTTTTAAAGGCTGTTGACCAAACTAAACAGGGTATTAGCCAAACCAGAAAAAATCTTCAAGACCTTGAAAAACAAGTTGAAAAAACAAACATAAACCTTAAAAAAACATTTAAAGAATCAGCTCTAACCATAGCTAACATCGCTAGTTCAGCCTTAAACTTGTATAATGCTTATGACAGGTTGGCTGCTGTTCAAGCTAGGCTTATGAGTTTGG
>NJEB01000014.1 GCA_002254975.1 Candidatus Hecatellales archaeon ex4484_218
CTTGTTCCGGCTGGTGGAAGAATTTTTTTAAGCTTACTCATAGTTTCATCTTCTAATTTTGCCAATGTTAAGTTTGAAAAATCACAGGCATCTGCTGCTGAAACAACAATTCCTCCGGGGCCACCAACAATAGCAACTTTTTCTGTTTTAGCTGATGGATAACACATAAACATTAAGGTTAGGTCAAGAAGCTCCTCAATCCCATCCACTGAGATAATTCCAGTTTGTTTAACAACAGCATCCCATACATGTTTTAAACCTGTTAAAGAACCTGTATGAGAACTTGCAGCTTTACTCCCACTGGATGTTAAACCAGCTTTCCAAATTATTAAAGGCTTTTCTTTAGAAATCTTTTTTGCAACATCTAAAAATCTTCTACCATCCTTAACACCCTCAATATAAGCTAAAATAATTTTTGTTTCAGGGTCTTCTCCAAAATATTCCAGAAAATCTGCACAGTTAAGGTCTAACTCATTTCCTGAACTTATAACTTTACTAAATCTTACACCTTTTTCCATGGAGATTGTGCAAAACATGGAGGCTATTGAGCCACTTTGAGAAATAAATCCAACAGGTCCAGGTTCTGGTTTTTGCCATGGGAAAAAAGCCATCCCAACTTTTGGATTGTAGATCCCCATACAATTTGGACCAATAAGTCTTACATTGTTTCTTCGTGCAATATTTAAAATTTCTGTTTCAAGTTTTTTTCCTTCCTCGGTTCCAGATTCACTAAAACCTGAAGTTGTAATTATACAGCATCCAATGTTTTTTCTTCCACAACTTTCAAGAATTTCTGGAATTGTATAGGCTGGTGTTGCAACTATTACAATTGAAACTTTACTAGGAATTACCTCTAAGTTTTTGTAAACTTTTAACCCAAGAATCTTATCTGCTTTAGGGTTTACTGGATAAATTTTTCCTTTAAATTTAGCTTTTAAAAGGGAATAAAGAAGTAAATGTCCTGGTTTTGTTTTATCTTTTGATGCACCTACAATAGCTACAGATTTTGGATTAAAAAATTCTTTTGGAATAACCATCCATCAAACCCCAATACCCTACCAAAAGGAAACTGTTTCACCTGTAAATTTTTCTTAAACCATAAATTATTTTTTTAATGTTTCTTTTGTAAGGAAGGAAACAATAGAAGCAGCTATTAAACTTATCAAACAAAAAGTAAAAGCAAGTTTGTAAGCCAAAAATGGATAAATTTTAACTCCTTCAACAATTTTTATAGGTCCAATTAAGTCAAGAATATATCCTGTCAAAAACTGGAATATTCCTGCACCAGCAAAAATAAATGTGTTTACACATCCCATTGCTGTTCCAACAATTTGTTCTGGAAAAATTTCTCTTAACATAGCAACACTAATAATTACTGCTCCACTAAAAAAACCTATAAGAAAAAAGATAGGATAAAAAACTTCTTTAGGTAGAATTTTTGAGGTGGTTAAAAAAACCCATGTTAAAGTATAGGCTAAAAAACCTAAAACAAATATGGGTTTTCTAACACCAAAAACTTTGTCTGAAAGATAACCCCAAAAAGGTGCTCCCACACAAAAACCAACAGCAATCAGGGTTAAAAGATAGCTTGCTTGAGGTTTACTGTACCCATAAACATTTATGAGGTAGGGAACAGCCCATAAACCTTGAAAACTAACCAAGCTCCCATACCAAATAAACATGGAAAAAGCTATAAACCAAAAAAATTTATTGGTAAAAGTTATTCGGAAACCATCTATTAAACCGATTTTTTCTGTTTCCATAAACCTTTTTTCTGGTTGATGGATGGCGAGTAAACCTAGCTGAGTTGGATTATCTCTAACAAAAAACCAAACAAAAAATGCAAGTAAACCCATAATTAAGGCAATAAGCAGAAAAGATGTTCTCCAGCCAATAAGAATTGTTAGTAGGGCTAGGGGTGTTGCAGCAGCAATAGCACCAACATTTCCAACAAGATTTAATATACCATTCATGGTTGCAAATTCTCTTAATTTAAACCATACAGCAATTATTTTTATGGTGCATACCCAAACAACAGCAACACCAACACCAATCAATAATCTGCCAACAACAGCTAACTCAAAATTTTGAGCAGAAGCAAAAACAAAAACACCTATTGTAGCTAAAAAAGTAAACATTGCAACAGTTTTTCTTGGCCCAATATGGTCTGCAAAAATTCCTGTTGGAATTTGCATAACTCCATAAGAATAAAAGTAGGTTGATGCAAGCAAACCAAGAGTGGCAGCACCTAAACCAAACTCTTTCATCATTTCAGGAGCAATAACTGCTGGTGAAAAACGATGAAACATAGCAAAAAAATAGGTTAAGGTTAGGGTTCCAAAAACAATCCATTTAAACTTATAAACCGGAAGCAATTTTCTTCTTATTTTCCCACATCCATGAAAATTTGTTTAGGTTAGATGGATAACTAAAAAAATGTGGAGGCTAAGTAGATTTTTCCCAACCTAACTTTTTAGCTAATATAACTCCTTCACTGTAGGCTTTACCTAAAACTATCGGTAAAGTTTCTTTTTCAAAAACCATCGCATGAATAGCCAAATTTCTTGCTTCATTAAGGGCTTTACTTAGAAGAATGGGCAGGGTTTCAAGTGTTGGATAACCAGCATTAACAGCTAAATTGTAGGCAAAACTAACAGCCTCCCTAAAATCTTCAACATACCTATCCAAGTTTATCTGTAAAACTTCACCTGGATGAATTAACCCATCCTCATAAGCAGCTTTTAAGGTTAATCCTGCTTTTATAGGTTTAATTCCAAGTCTTGAAAGAATACTTGCAAGTTTTGCTGAAATAACCTCACCTTTTCTAGCAACAACAGTATCACGGGTAATCCAAATACTTCCACTTTCAATCTTGGTAGGTAAACCAACATCACTAAGCTCACTAATTACAGGTCCAGGAGACATACCAGTATTACCTTCAGGAACAACAATATCTTCAGGTGCAACATCACCAGCACTAGCTGGAAGATTAATCTTGTTTTTTTCAAAAAGAATTGAAAGCTTAAATGGACTAATGTTTGTAAAAATGAAAAGATTTGAACCTTTTAAGTATTCTTCAAGTTTTTCAACACCAGGCTTTTTCTCTGAAACCTTTTTTAAAGCAAATCTTGCTAAAGTATTTTTTACACATCTAAACTTAACTTCATCTCCAAATCTTTTTCTAAGCTCCTGAATTTGAGCTGTTTTAACCTTGTAAAGGTCACTTAAAGCAACAACCTTATAATTTTCGATAAGTTTTGCAAGTTCTTCCACTTCAGCTTTTTTCCAATCTTTAACTTTCTTCTCCAAAACTATGCTCATTTTCTTCTTCCAACCTGAATTTGTATAGGTTTACCCATGGTTGTTTTAACTAGGATACTGGAAATATTTCTAAATCCACGTTCAAGTTTTTCCTCAAGTCTTTTTAAAACTGTTTGAATATTTTCAGCAATTTTATGGCTTTCCATAGTTTCTGTTCCAATCCTACATTTAAGTGTTGGTTGGTCTTTAAGTCTTAACCTAACCAATTTACGATGTCTTTCTAAAATTTGGTTTATAGGTGCATTGGATGGAACTGGTGTAGGCATTTTACCTCTTGGACCCAAAAAAGAACCTAAAAATCTTCCTATTAAAGGCATTAATGGTGCTTCAGCTATGAAAAAATCATATTCTTGAGCAAGTTTTCTAGCAGCCTTTCTATCTCTTCCTAAAGCTTCCAACTCATCCCTTTGAATAACCCTATCAGCGCCAGCTTTTTTAGCATCCAATGCAAGTTGACCTGTAGCAAAAACACAGACCTTCACAGGCTTGTTTACTGGGTTTGGAAGTTCAACAACCTCTGATATTCTATGCTCAGGTTTTTTAAGGTCTATATCTTGAAGATTAACTATAAGGTCAACTGACTGAACAAAATTTCTTTTTTTACTGTTTTTTGCTTTCTCCACAGCCTCAACGATTTTTTGGATTTCTAAGGACAATTTCAATCCCAAATAGAGTTTAGGATGTAAAATGGTAAACCATGAATTAAATATAAGGTTTTAGGTAAAAAATGGATTTTAGATTTTTAAGGGGGGAATCCTTTTTATGTTCCTGTAGCTTTTAGAGTTATGCAACAATTTTTAGATGTTGGTTTTATTCTTAGAGAAGACATTATAAAATGTCAATGAAACATTAAAAAAGCAGTAAAAAATGGGTTGGATTGGCTAAAGTAGCTGAGGAATGTTGGGTTAAACTAAAGAAAAATGAAAAATTAAAAGATTATAAGTTTAGTGTTGAATGATGGTAACTAAAAAATTTTTAGCTTTTTCCACTTAAAAATTCATGGATTGCTTGAGCAGCTCTTTTACCAGCACCCATTGCTGCAATAACTGTTGCATCTCCAGTTGTAATATCTCCACCAGCAAAAACTTTAGCTTTACTTGTTTTTTGTTTTTCATCAACCAAAATTTCACCTTTTCTACCTGTTTTTAGGTCAGGTGTTGTTTTAGGAATAAGAGGATTAGGACTTTGGCCAATAGCCACAATAACTGTATCAACATCCATCAAAAATTCTGAGCCGGGAATGGGAATAGGTTTTCTTCTTCCGGATGAATCAGGTTCTCCAAGCTTCATTTTTACACATTCCATCTGTTTAACCCAACCTTTTTCATCCCCAATAAACCTGATTGGAAGAGTTAAAAGCTTAAAAATTACACCTTCTTCTTTTGCTCTTTCAATTTCTTCCAGTCTAGCAGGCATTTCTTTCTCAGACCTTCTATAAACAATGTAGGATTCTTCAGCTCCAAGTCTTAAAGCTGTTCTTGCACAATCCATAGCCACATTTCCACCACCAATAGTAGCAACCTTTTTACCAATTTTAATAGGTGTATCATATTCTGGGAAAAGATAAGCTTTCATCAAATTTACTCTTGTTAAAAATTCATTTGCAGAATAAACTCCATTAAGATTTTCACCTGGAATATTCATCCAATTGGGTAAACCTGCACCAGTCCCAATAAATACAGCATCAAACTCTTCAAGTAACTCATCAACAGTAACAGTTTTCCCAACAACAACATCACACACAATGTTTACACCAAGCTTTTTAATGTATTCAACCTCAGCTTCAACTATCCTTTTAGGAAGCCTAAATTCTGGAATACCGTAAACAAGAACACCACCAGGTTTATGAAGAGCCTCAAAAATTGTAACCTCATAACCAAGTTTAGCAAGGTCTGCAGCAACAGTTAATCCAGCTGGACCTGAACCTACAACAGCAACCTTTTTACCGTTTGGTTGAGGTTTCTCAGGGATTTTAACCCCTTTTGAAAGCTCCCAATCAGCAACAAATCTTTCAAGTCTACCAATAGCTACAGGCTCAAACTTTTTACCTAAAGTACAAAACATTTCACATTGACGTTCATAAGGACAAACTCTACCACAAATTGCTGGTAAATTATTTTTTTCCTTAATTATTCGTATAGCCTCATCAAAATTTCTATCCCTAATACATTTAATAAAAGCTGGAATGTTAACTCCAACAGGACAACCATCAACACAAATTTTTTGCCCTTCTTTAGGTTTACATTGTAAACATCTTTTTGCTTCCTCAACAGCCATTTCAACAGTATAACCTAAAGCAACCTCATCAAAATTTTTTATTCTTTCTTTAGGTGATTGTTCAGGCATAGGTACCTTTTTTTCCAAAATTTTTTTAGCCATGGGTTTTCATCCTCTCTAAAGCTAATTTTTCCTCCTCCAGATATCTTTGGTTTCTAGCTATCAAATTATCAAAATCTACAAGATGACCGTCAAATTCAGGTCCATCAACACATGTAAACTTGGTTTCTCCACCCACAATAACCCTACATGAACCGCACATTCCAGTTCCATCAACCATAATTGGATTTAAACTAACTATGGTTTTAATTCCATAAGGCTTGGTTAGGTTGGATATAACCTTCATCATAATTACAGGTCCAACAGCAACAACCAAATCTATATGTTTTCCCTCATCCAAAAGTTTTTTGAGTAAATCACTTACAAATCCATGATGACCCTTAGAGCCATCATCTGTTGCTATATAAAGCTCGTCACTTAATTTTGCTAATTCTTCTTCAAAGATTAGGAGGTCTTTTGTTCTTGCACCAATAATTGTAATAATTTTGTTTCCAGCCTCCTTAAATGCTCTAACCTCCGGATAAATTAAAGCAATACCAACCCCCCCACCAACAAAAACAACAGTCCCATAATTTTTGATTTCAGCTGGTTTCCCTAAAGGTCCAACAAAATTTAAAATGTAGTCCCCAACCTTCATAGAAGCTAATTTTTTTGTTGTTTTTCCAGCCTCCAAAACAACAACAGTTACTGTTCCTTTTTCTTTTGACCAATCTGTTATGGTTAAAGGAATTCTTTCACCTTTCTCATCCAGCCTTAAAATCACAAATTGTCCTGGCATAGCTTTTTTTGCAACTCTAGGAGCATAAATCTCAAACAGTTTAATAGTGGATGCTAAATCTTTTTTTGCAACAATTTTATACAAGGCCTAATCCACCAACATAAATCTTAAAACCAGCTTTAAAATTTTAATCTAAACACAAAAAATTTTACTGTAAACAACATAAAACTTGTAAAAAATTAACAGCTATCAAAGATGATGTTTAATAAGATTAGTTTTAGCCTTAAAATTTAGTTTAATCCCTTAAAATGGCATCATATACTCCTGCATCAATTTCTTTTTGAACCTCTTTTGGCTCTTTTCCATCCACAGTTACACCCATACTTACACATACACCTAAAACCTCTTTTGCCGCAGCCTTCAAAGTTTTTGCGTAACTTTTACCCATCCTAACTTTTGCTATCTTTTTTACTTGTTCCACCGTTAAATTTCCAACTTTTTCAACATTAGGTTTCCCTGAACCCTTCTCTATTCCTAATTCTTTAACTATTAAGGCTACTGTTGGTGGAGTTCCAACCTCAATCTCAAAATCTTTAGTTTCAACATCCACAATTACCTTTACAGGAACTTTTATTCCTGAAAAATCATGGGTTAACTCATTAATCTTGTTTACAATAGCCATAACATTAACTCCAAGAGGACCTAAAGCTGGACCTAAGGGTGGACCTGCTGTTGCTTTTCCACCACTAACCAATGCTTCAACAACCTTTTTTTGACCCATTTTTTTAAGTTATCCCTCCTTTAACCTTACTTAAAAGTCTAACATAATCTGCATGAATAGTTATTGGAAGTGTAATTGTGGCTTCTAAAAGTTCAAGTGTCACCTCATTTTTTGGTTTATCAATTCTTGTTATTTTTGCTTTCATACCTTTAAACGGTCCACCAACAACCTCAACCATATCCCCAACATCCAACTCCTCAATAACAGGCTTAGTAATGATAAATTTTTCAATTTCAGAAACCTTAACTAAACCAGGAATTCTTTGTTTTGCATGTTTTATTCCGGATGCAGCTTCATCCACAAAATGTGGACCTGCAGCTTCTACAAAAACATATCCTTTTAAGCTTCCAGTAACCAAAATGGAGTAGATAGGTAAATTAGCTGAAGAGGCCCTACTATACAACATATTTGCAACATTTAATTCTTGGCCTGCAGTAGTTTTTAAAACGTATATTTTTCCTTTTTCAATTTTTTCCTTTTTTTCTTCAACTTTTTCTTCTTTTATTTCCTCTACTTCTTCCTCTTTTTTTTCCTCCAAACTTTCTTGTTTTTCTGTTTCTTCACCCATAATTAAAACCCTTGTTCTGTTGGTTTAACCTCCTAGTAGACTTATCATTGCTGAAACAAATCTTATAAGAAAACCTAATGCACCTATAACAGCCACACCTAACAAACATACACGAAGTAAAAGCATAAATTCTGTTTTTCCTGGTTTAGTTGCTGACCTAAGCATCCGATAGCTGGATGAAAACCATGATTTCAACCTCATTACAACTCCTCTCATCTTGAAAGTCAAAACTATAAATTTAAAACCTAAGTTTTAAGTGTTTATGTTAATGGAAGTCTAAAAATTTTAGAAGCATTCTTATCAACAATTTTTTCAACCTCAACAGGGCTAATTTTTCTTTCTTCAGCTATTTTTTCAACAACAAATTTAACATTTTGAGGAAAATTTTTTTCACCCTCAACAGCCAAAAAAGGTGAATCTGTTTCAGTTAAAATTTTTTCTAAGGGAATTGTTTTTGCAACCTTTTTAATATTTTTGCTTCTAAAAATATTGGGTGCAATTGAAATGTAATAGTTTTGGTTTACTATTTCTTGGGCTAAACCTTTTTTACCTGAAAAACAATGAAAAATAGCTTCTTTAACATTGTTTTGGGTTACAAGTTTAAATCCTTCTTCCAATGCTTGCCTAAAATGTAGAACAACAGGTAAATTTAATTCTTTAGCTAAACTTAAAAACTCAACAAAAACCTCTTTTGTTTTTTGAATTTTT
>NJEB01000015.1 GCA_002254975.1 Candidatus Hecatellales archaeon ex4484_218
AAATTTCACCAACTCCGCCAACATCAAAAACATCTTCAACATTCCATGTATCTAACAATTCTTTTCTTATGGTTTCAGTTATAGGTTCACCTCTACCTGTCTGCATATATTTTACACCAAAATTTTTTGGGTCTATTCCACGTTTTTTACATTCAATGTTTATGGCAAGAAGTGGACTATAAGCTACAGAAATCCATTCAGGTTTAAATTTAAGCAAAGCATCCACCAAAAAGTTAACAGTTAAAGGTGTTGCTAAACCAGCTAAAACAAAATCTTTTAAGGAAAACTTTGTATATACAGAAGTTATTACCGTGGGAATATACCAATGCCAAATTAAGGTTTCATGAACAACTTTCATGTTGGGTCTTAACCCATGCATCCAATGCATTCTAGCAAAAACATCCATAAGGATTTGTTGGTCTCCACGACTAATAGCCATAAAAGTTGGTATACCAGTTGTTCCTGTTGAAGGGTTGTAGGAAATTATTTCACTAAATGGTATTGAAAGTAAACCTCCAAAAGGGTCTCCAGTTTTATCCCTTAAAACTCTTAACTCATCCTTCCTAAAAATAGGAATCCTTTTTAAATCTTCAACATTTTTAATATCTTCAGGTTTAACATTGGCTGCATCAAATTTTTGACGGTAAAAAATCGAGTTGTTGTAAGCATGTTTCACAATTTCTTTAACTTTCATGTTTTGAAGTTCTTTTATTTCATTTTTAGGCATGGTTTCAATTTTGGGGTCCCAATATTCTCCTCCAATCTTACTCAAAAATTTTCCCTCCCATTTTACTTATAATTTTGAGGAACAATTCTTACATGAGTTCGACCACAACCACAAACCTCAAAATTTAAAGTTACATCTACATCAGACCTATACCTTAAAAGTGGAACAACCTCAGCAAAAAGATTAGTGATTGTAAGTTTCCCATATTCCCCTAAACCTACAGATTCAAGTTTTTCAGGGTCCAAAACCTCAACTATATACATGTCTTCCCATACATGTAAACCATCAATGTTTGGGCAGTCTGATGCATAAAAAAGGTTTTCCCTAACATCCAACATGCTTTGAATTTTTAAACCAAGTTTTTCCTCAAAAATCTTTCTTTCATCAGCTGAAAGAACATTCTTACTCTCACGAACAACCACCGTTCTATAACCCAAATCTTTAGGGTTAATTCCTTCTTTCTCAACAAATTTTACCATAGCATCCAAAGTTTTTCTGGACATAAAAACTGTTGAAGGTTTAAAAAACTTAGCCATAAATACTGTTCTCCCAATATCTTCAGGCATAATCTCAACAGGAATAGTTTTACAGTTAAGTAAAGAAGCAGTAGTTACACTTAAACCTGGGGGGAAAATCTGTGGATTAACAATCATATGAAGAGGGTCCCAACTCCAACCTTGAACTTGGACAGTTTCACCCATACCAACTCCTACCATAATCCATTGCCTAGCAAGTGCTTCAGCCAATCTTGTTATATCTCCAAAAGAAAGTGAAACATAGATAATTTCACCTTCAGCTGGAAACTCAGGTGCAAAGGTAAAAACAGGTTTTTCTTCAACACATTTCCTTCCACCCATAGGGTCATCAAAATCTTTAACAGCTTTTTCAAGGTCAGTTTTACAGGCAACAGGAATTTTTTTAAGGTCTTCTAAACTCTTAACATCCATGGGTTTTAATCCAACCTTATCAAAATTTTTTCTATGAAACATAGACCTTCCATAAACATGTTCAACCATCTTTGGTAGAAGCTTTTCCTGTAAATTTTTAATTTCATTTCTTTCCATCAATTCAATTGCTGGATTAAAATATCTTTGAGTAGACATCAGTAAAACCACCAAAATTTTAATTTGATCTTAGTAGCTAAGTGGTATTTTATTTTACCGTTAACTAAGCTTACTAAAGAAAAAAATTATTTCTAAAAAAGGGAAAAAAATTTTTGGAAATTTTTATTTTCCCTTAAAAACTGGTTTTCTTTTCTCTAAAAAGGCTGATAAACCTTCTTTAGCATCCTCTGATGAAACTGATAAAGCAAAAAGTTCCCGGTCTCTTGCCAACGCTGCTTCAACATCGATACCTGGACCACGGTTTATAGCTTCCTTTGCAAGTTTAAGTGCAATAGGACTTTTACTCAACAACTTATTTACAAGCTCATCCACAGCCTCATTAAGCTTTTCAGCTGGAACAACCTTATTAACCAAACCTATTTTTTCAGCTTCTTCAGCACTAATCATATCCCCAGTAAAAACTAGTTCTTTAGCTTTATGAAATCCTACAATCATAGCTAGCCTTGACATTCCACCCCAACCAGGTAATACACCAAGATTTATTTCAGGTTGACCAAACCTAGCCTTATCCGAAGCAATAACAATATCACAAGCCATAGTCAACTCACAACCACCACCCAAAGCCAAACCATTAACAGCAGCAACAACCGGTTTTTCCAAGTTTTCGATAGCCTTAAGAACTTTTTCAACAGCAGACCATGTAAGTTCTCTTGCTTCAACAGGAGTTTTAATTTCTTTCAACATTGAAATATCAGCTCCAGCACTAAAAGCACGGTCTCCAGCACCAGTTATAACAACAACCCTAACATTTTCATCTTTCCTAATATCTTCCAAAGCTAAACTTAAATCTTGAATTACATCCTTGTTGATCGAGTTAAGTTTTTCAGGTCTGTTTAAGGTTATTTTTGCAACCCCATTCTTCTTTTCAACCAAAATTGTTTTATAACTACCCAATCTTTAACACCACCAAAATTTAAACTAGTATTAGAAGTCAACCCACATAAAAATTTTCATCAACACACTACATTAAAAAGTATTCTGCAAACTAAAAATTTCTAGTGTTTATTCGTGTTTTTAGGTTTCTTCATAGATTTCTTTGAGTAGATTTGTTTTTTCAACCTCAAGGATGGGTATGAAAACTGATTGTCCATCTGTGCTAAGTTTATCACTAAAACTTATTTCATCCTTAAATTTATTGTAGATTATGTATTTTTTCCCAATTTCTTCATCTGAATCAAAAAAGTAGATTAAAGGTCTTCCCAGCAAAGAAACACTTTGAACAAAATATATATGTTTATTGTTGATGGCTACATGCTGGATGATGGGTGTTAAAGATAAGGCTACAAGCTTAACTAAATCTTCAAGTCTTCTAAACTTAATATACACTAATTTTTTAGTCAAGGGTCCCCCAAAATATTACTAAACCTACCTTAATTTCATTTTTTTGATTTCCATTCCACAATAATCATTAATTAGGTAATTTTGTATCCTTCAAGAACTTTAAGCTTGTACAACATAAATTTTGCTCTTTTAAGCATCCCCTAACCTCTTTAAGGTTTTTTATATAATTTTAATTCCTAATGGTAGGTACGTAAAGCCATACTTTCCCTAACCTTTTCACCATCATTTATAGCAAATTTTTCAATCATAAACAAAAAATATACCCTAACCATAATACTTATCCTTATTTGAGTCTTAACGTTATAAACCTAAAACTGAAAGAACTTTAAGAAAACTTTTTTCATCTAAATCTTTTTTGTAGGTTTGAAGAATTTTGATTAATTTTTTTCTGTTAATTTTTCCCAAAATTTTAAGGATTTTTTCGGCAACATCCCCTCTAATAAAAAGATATTGACAAATAGAGGTAACATTTGAAACCTTTCTTTTGACGCTTGCCTTACCAAAATCAATTAGGTATGGTTTATCATTTTTATCAACCAAAATATGTTTTGAAGCTCGACTTAACTCCCCATGGTCTAAACCAACTAAATCTAAAGCCCTACATTGGTTTAAAATTTCTAACAAAACTTTTTTTAAACGTTTTTTTCTATTTTTACCTTTAAGTTTTTCAACCCATTCTGGAAAAGGTTTTCCTTCAACCATTTCCAATAAAATAAAATTTTTTGTTGAACCAGCAAGTTTAACTCCAACCTTTGCTTCTTCAGCCTTTTTAATCATTTTAACTTCATGGGTTGTATCAGGTTTACCGGAATCTGTTCTTCTAATTTTTAAAGCATAAGGTTTTCCTTTGTCATTTAATGCTTTAACAACTAAACTTTCATGACCTTTACCTAAAACAAAAAATTTTCCAAGTTTTTTTCTTCCATCTAATACTAAACATTTAACATTAAGCATTTTTAATTCTTCAATTCTTCTATCCAACTCTTCTTCAGAATATTTAGGAAAACAAACAAGGTTTTTAGCTTCAGAATCTTTTAGTTTTTCAATTGGAATTAAATTGTTCAAGCCAGCTAGGTTTCCCCCTTAAAAATTTTGTTAAAAAAACTGCAAATGAACTGTTTTGTCTATAAAAACCCATAATTTCTTTTCCAACATAAATTTTAAATTCTTTTTTTAATGCTTCAGAAATTTTGCTTCCAACACCAATAGTTCTTCCAAAATCTTCACTTTTAAGTTTCTTTTCCAACAAAATTTTTGCGTTTACATGTTTTCTTTTAACAAGAACAACCCATCTTCCATTTTTAATGTAAGGTCCTGAAATGGTTTGAGGATTTTGAATATACTTCTGAATAAATTTTTTTTCTTCAGATGATGAAATCGGTGGCCCAAAATGTTTTTTTATGTTTTTTAGATTTAAGTTTTCCAGCTCAAAAATGATTAGGTTATGTTTAACCTCATCACTCCAACATTCAGACCTTAAAACTTTAAAATCAAACTTTTCCAGAAAATTTTTGATTGCTTTTTGGGTTTTATACATTTGACCCCACAAAACATCCGGTACAGCTTTAACATCCCTAAAACTTAAAAACATCAAATCTGACGGATACTCATCTAAAATTTTTTCCATTTTTTCTGGTTTTAATGGGATTGTTTGTGGTGGATAAAAAAAGTTTAGACTTGGTTTTTCCAAGAAAAATTTTGATGCACTTCTAAAAACATTAAATTTTTCTAATCTAACAGCTGCAGCAACATTTCTATGTTTATCAACAGGGTCTATCAAAATTAGATGGGTTTCATCAAAAAGTTTTTTGGCTTCCTCTAAATTATTTTTGTAGTATCCTTCAACATCTATAATTTCCCCAATTTTCCATTTGGATGCAGCCTTTAAAGTTTCAAGAAAACTTCCATAATAAAGAATTAAAAGTTCTGTTAGGTAACCGCTAAATCCTCCAGTTTTAATGTCTGCACCATAAACCTCAACTCCTTTCATGAATCTTTTTAAAATTCGAACCTCTGTTTTCTGGTTTTCTTTTAACTTTCTTTTTATGTATTGTGTGTGGTAAGGTGTTCGGTCTGTTGCTGATTTCCAGTTGGGTGGTTTAACTTCATAGCATGGAACAATGTTTACTTTTATCCCATCTTCCACAATAGCTTCAACATAGGGATGTTCAGCATATCTTTCAATCCAACCATACTCTTTTAAACTTGACCTTGCAACATCCATATAAACTGTTTCCAAAACTTTTCTTTCAACTGTTTCCGGAATAAGCATAAAAATATCTATGTCAACCTCATCCCTAAGCCAAGTATCCTTCGCAACAGAACCTTCCAATGAAACCTTAACTTTAACTCCACGATTTAAAGCTTCAACTTCAACCTTATGTTTTAATTTTTCAGCAATTTTTAAAACCTTCTCACGTTTAGCTTTATCAGGAGTTTCTTTCCGTGAAACCCTGTCCAGAATAACTTTAAGCTCTTTGCCTATACTCAACCAAAACGCCTCAACAACTGTTTATGTTTGGAGGAAGGAAACTAAAATTTAGATTTTTTGGTTAAAACAAGATTTTTATTTAAAAAGAAAGGATGGCTCGAATTTTGGGTTAAACTTAAAAAGAAATGTTAAAAACTGGAACATTTAGGTATTATCCATTTAACGAGAAGGTTTTAAATCTTTTTGATACAACTAAGGCTGAAGAAATTCATGATAAAATTATTGTTTCAACAGTTAAGGCTCTTAAAGCAGATGCACTTATAACAAAAGATAAGAATATATCAAGGCTTAAGGAAGTAAAAACGATTTGGAGTTAAACAGCTGGAATTGTTTCTATAGTTGTATAGATGGGTCCTTTTGGAGTTAAAGTGCTTTTTTTAACTTTAATTGTATTTACAATCATCCATCCAACCTCATAATCTTGAAAATTTTCCAAGAAACTTGCAAGTTTATCTTTATTTTTTCCAGTTTTTAATCTTGCAATGGTTAAATGAGGACTAAAACCTTTAGGGTCTGGTGGAAAACCAAGTTTTCTAACTGTTAATTCAACTTTTTGGGCAATTTGTTTAAGATTTTCAGCTCCCTCTTTAACTCCAACCCATACAACATTTATCCTTCTTAAATTTGGGAAGGCACCAACACCTTGAAGATTTAAATTAAAAACATTAAATTTTAAAGTTTTAAGTTCTCTGCAAACCTGTTCTAAAATTGAGGATGGAATTTCTCCTAGAAATCTTAAGGTTAAATGAAGATTTTCAGGTTCAACAAATTTTAGGTTTGCACCTGTCCCCATAAGGTCTTGTTGAAGTATAACAATTTTATCCTGTAAACTTTTATCTTCAATATCAACAGCAATAAAACTTCTAATTTTTTCAACCATTTTTGGTTTCTCCCAACATTTCAATAATATTTTAAGCTACAATAAAATTCTTATTTTCTCTAGCCCATAAAAAATTCAGATAAAGGTTTGGGGTTAAAAACGAAAAAACAAGTTGTTGTTGGAGTTACAGGTTTACCAGGCTCAGGGAAATCAACCTTTACAAGTATAGCTAAAAGTTTAGGTTATCCTGTAGTTGTTATGGGTGATTTTATTAGGTTAGAAGCTAAAAAAAGAGGAATAAAACCAACAGCAGAAAATTTAAGCAAATTAATGTTTAAGGTTAGAAAGGAAAAGGGTGAGGATGTTTTAGCTAAACTTACAGTTAAAGCTGTTAAAAAAATGGATAGTTCAATAGTTTTTATTGATGGTGTTCGAACCTTAAGGGAAGTTGAATTTTTTAAGAGAAATCTTCCAGATTTTAGGCTTATAGCCATCTATGCACCTGAAAAGATTAGGTTTAAAAGGATCTTTAAAAGAAGAAAATTAAGAGTTGATGATGTTGATTCATGGGAAAGATTTAAGAAAAGAGACCAAAATGAGCTTAAAATTGGAGTTGGAGAAGTAATGTCTAAAGCAAATTTAACCATTAAAAATTCTGGTTCTTTAAAAAGATTTGAAGCTAAAGTTAAAAAATTTTTGGAGGAGTTAAACCATGAAATTTTATTTAAAAGGTCAAGTTAAAATTTATCCAACAGAAGATTTAGAAAAAGTTAAAACTGCTGTTGAAAATATTTTTTCATCTATAAATTTTAGGTTGGAAGATGCTGGTGATTTTCAAGTTTTGTTTTTTGAATCTGAAACTATGGATAGTCTTCAAAAAATGAAGAATATTTTAAGGCAAGACCAAATTAGGGATGCTGTAAGAAAATTTTTAAATGAAAGAATAGAGGAAAACAAGATTAGATTTTGGCTTAATAAGCAGGTTGCATTTGTAGGACATGTTTCTGTTTGTGAAATTCCCACGGAATCTTCTCTTGGACCTATAGAAGTTGAGATTGAATGTGAAGACCCTGAAAAACTTGTTGATTGGCTTTCACCCAGTAGTATTCAATAAACCTTTATTTGGAGGTTTAATTTTTTGGAGGTTGGTTTATCCACCCTCTACCTAACCGTTAAAAGTTTTAAAAAAGCAATTAAAACTTTAACAACCTATGCTGATGAATGTAAAACTTGGGAGATCGTGGATGAGTTTAACTTAAGGCTTAACAAACTTAAAGTTAAAATTTTAAATGAAATAAAAGAATCTTTTTCCTTAAAATATACAGTTCATACACCTTTTTACGATTTAAACATTGCATCTTTAAACCCAACCATTAGAAAAACAACCTTAAAAATCATAGAAAAATCTATGAGGTTTGCATGGGAGCTTGAAGCAAAAATGTATGTTTTACATCCAGGATTTTATGATGTTTTTCAACCTAAAAAAACAGAAAAATTTAATTTTCAATCTTTAAACAAGCTAATTACCTATGCTAAAAATCTTGGTATACCTGTTTCAGTTGAAAATTTACCAGCTGGTTTTCAAACTTTAACAAAGGTTGAAGATTTTGAAAAACTTTTTAATCAACTAGAATTTTTAGATTTTAGTTTAGCTTTGGATGTTGGTCATGCTTACACCGTTAACCAGTTAGAGCTTTTTCTTGAAAAATTTCAGGATAAAATAGGGCATGTTCATCTACATAATAATGATGGGAAATCTGATTCTCATAATAGTTTGGATGAAGGTGGAATAGATTGGATGAATGTTGTTAAAACTTTAAAAAATAATGGTTTTAATGGATGTTTAATTGTTGAATCAACAAGTAAACCTTTAGAAAGCTACCTAAAACTTAAAAAAATCTTTGGATAAATATTTTT
>NJEB01000016.1 GCA_002254975.1 Candidatus Hecatellales archaeon ex4484_218
AAGTATGGGTCTATTCTTCCTTGGTCAAAATTCCATGCAGCCTTATATACTATCAATCTGGCTGTTTCTATTTTTATTGCCATATCCGCAAGTTTATGCTGGATTACTTGGAATTCACCAATTTTTCTTCCAAATTGTTCCCTTTCCTTAGCATAAGCCAAAGCCCTATCAAAAGCACCTTGAGCCATACCCACAGCCTGAGCAGCAACCATAGGCCTACTTTCATCAAAAAATTCCATTGCATAATAAAATCCTCTATTCTCCTCACCCACAAGATTTTCTTTTGGAATCCTAACATCACTAAAGGAAAGTTCAGCTGTAGGTGAAAGTCTTATACCCATCTTATTTTCGATTTTTGTAGCATCAAAACCTTTAGTTCCTCTCTCAACTATAAGAATACTTTGACCCCTATAGGTTGGTTTTGCCTCTGGATTTGTTTGACATAAAACAAGATAAAAATCTGCAATTGTTCCATTGGTTATAAATGTTTTTGTTCCATTAATTATGTAGTAATCCCCATCCTTAACAGCTCTTGTAAATAAAAGTGTAAGGTCACTTCCATGTTCCGGTTCAGTAAAAGCTCCAGCAGAAATAGCTTTTCCGCCAGTAACTTTAGGAAGATATTTTTCTTTTTGCTCCTTACTTCCATGCCTTAAAATTAATTCAGAAGCAAAGCCTGCAGCACTAATAGCCATCCCTATGCTTGAATCAGCTTTACAAAATTCTTCAACAATTAAAACATTTTCAAGAGTTCCAAAACCTTGTCCACCATATTCTTCTGGGAAATGTGCACCAATAAACCCAAGTTTACAAGCCTTCCTCCACAAATCAAAAGGAAACTCCTCCTTTTTTTCCAGTTCTAAAGCTATCTCCCTTGTAAATTCTTTTTGAGCAAACTCTCTTGCAGCCCTTTGAATATCTTTCTGTTCCTCAGTTAATTCAAAATCCAACTTCTAAATCAACCTCCCATATCTAAACTATTATCCAATGTTAGAGGATATAAATTCTTTAATTTCCACAAAACCTTTAATTTTCATTGATGATTTATGGAAAATTTAGATAGGCTAAGATTTCAACCCAGCATAAAAGAAGCCAAACTTTATAAGAAAAAACCTAATGGAAAAGTTGAGTGTATTCTTTGTGAACGAAGATGTATTTTGGAGAATAAACAGAAAGGTTTCTGTAAAACTAGAATAAACTTTAATGGAAAACTTTACACTTTAGTTTATGGTGACCTTAGTGCTGTTGAAAGTAGACCCATAGAAATTAAACCTTTTTTCCATTATTGGGTTGGCTCAACAGCTCTAACCTTTTCCACATGGTCATGTAATTTTACTTGTCCATGGTGTCAAAATTTTTCCTTATCTAAGGTTGAACCTAATCCATCTAAACCAAATTTTTATTCACCAGAAACAATCTTAAGTTTGGCTTTAAAGTTTGGAGATAAGGGGTTATGCGCAAGCTTCCAAGAACCAACTTTACTAACAGAGTGGAACCTAGACTTGTTTAGGTTGGGTAGCTTAAAAGGGCTTTATTGTTGTTATGTTTCAAATGGATATATGACTCTTGAAACATTAAAGCTTTTAAAAGAATCAGGTATGGATGGCTTAAAAATTGATGTTAAAGGGGATAAAGAGGTTTACAAAAATTATTGTGGTGGTGTTAATGTTGAAGTTGTTTGGAGAAATGCTCGTGAAGCTAAAAAAATGGGAATTCATGTTGAAATTGTTAACCTTATCATTTCACAAGTAAACGATGATGAGGAGTGTATAAGATGGATTATAGAAAAACATTTAAAAGAATTAGGACCAGAAACACCCATCCATTTTACACGTTATTATCCAGCCTATAAATTCCATAACCCACCAACTAAAACTGAAACCTTAGAGAAAGCCTACAAAATTGCAAAAAAAGAAGGAGTTTTTTACCCTTATATTGGAAATGTATATGGACATCCGGGAGAAAATACCTATTGTCCAAATTGTGGTAAACTTCTTATCGGTAGATTAGGGTATAAAGTTGTTGAGTATAAGCTTACAGAGGAAAATAAATGTCCAAATTGTGGATTTAAAATTTTGGTTAAAGGAAAATTTGTAAGAAAAACAAGAAAAATTTTTTAAGATGTTGGTCAGGATGTTAAGACAAGCAACAAAAAAATTTAAGCAAACTTTAGCTAAAATCGGGCTTAAACTTATCCATAAACCAAGAAAACCAAGTTTAACAAAAATTAAAGGAAAAAAATTTTACTTACATCCAAAAGTTTTTAACCCAAAATGGACTTTTTCAAGTATTTTTTTAGCTGAAAATCTTGAAGTAGGAAATGAGAATGTTGTTCTAGATGTAGGTTGTGGAAGTGGTTTTCAAACAGTTTTTGCCGCTGAAAAAGCTTCTTATGTTCTAGCTTTAGACCTAAATCCAACAGCTGTTAGATGCACAAAAATAAATATTGAGTTAAATGGTTTAAAAAATAAGGTTGATGTTTTAGTTGGAAATCTTTTAAGTCCAAGTCAAGTTGAAAAACTAATCGAAGATAGTAACTTTAAAATTATAAGAAAGGTTAACAAAAAATCCATGTTTGAAACCTTAACCGTATATTCAGCCATAAAAAATTAAGGTTTCAACAATTTATGCATTTCAAAATATTTTTAGTTAGAACATTTTAAAAAAGTACAGCAGCTCCCTTAAGTATTACCTCACCCCTTTTTAGGTCTAATTCAATATTCCAAGCTTCCATCGTTGAAACGCCAACTATCAGATCTGGAAATTTTATTATTTTTCCATCAAGCATAACTTCCTTAACGAAATCTTTACTGATATAAATTCTTTCCTCTAATACTTGTCCACCAATTTCTATTTCACCATCAACGTAGGAATCTACTATTAACGATGTACCATTAAGAGTGTAAGTTTTACGAGGATACTTTAAAAGTTTAATTTTCACATCCTTAAATTTATCCATAAGAACATTTTTACACATCAAGGTTAAACTTGAACCAGTATCAAACAAAACATCTAATTCTGAACTTTTATCTGCAATATTAACCTTTAAAATTTTTCTTACAAACATAAATAACCCTAAAATCTAGGTAACAATACAACTTTAATATAGTTTATTTTTTCAGGTTGCCTAAATATTTCTACAGGAAACTTAAATATCATTAAAAGAATTAGCTTTAGCCAATGTAAATATCTAAAACAACCTGATACCAGTTAGGTCCAACAGACCTAACAATCCTAGAATTTTTAATGGAAAAATTAATGGGAAAATTAAGGTTTTTAACCCTTTCCTCGATCTTTTTTCTAACTTTTTCTTGGGGGTTTTCACTTTTACTTGAATGGGTAAAATCATAATAATGAATCCAACCTGAGAAATTTTTTAAACATTTAATGGCTTCTGGAAGATATTCATAGGCTTTAGCTGGTAAGGGCATTAAAACCCTATCAGCTAAATTTAAAAGTTTTTGGTTAACTACTTCTTTTGCATCTCCAAGTATAGGAACAACAATGTTTTCCACCTTATTTAAAACAATGTTTTCCTTAAGATACTGGATAGCTAAAGGATTAATATCAACAGAATATACTTTGGATGGTTTTGATTTTTTAGCTATAATTATCGAGAAACTTCCAACTCCGGCAAACATGTTAACGACAACTTCACCAAGATTAACAAGTTTTGCTATTCTTAATCTTTCAAATTGAAGTCTGGGTGAAAAATAAACTTTTGAAACATCAACCTTAAATATACATCCATGCTCCTTATGAACAGTTTCAGTTTTGTTTTCACCAACAACTAACTCAAAATTTCTTATTCTAAATTCTCCATTAACAGAGGTTGTTTGTTTTAAAACTGTTTTAACATTTTTGTTTAATTTCAAAATTGCTTCTCCAACAATTTTTTCTTTTAAACCTAAATCTGATGGAAGTTTTAAAATTGCAATGTCACCTACAATTTCAAGGGAAGTTTTAAGGCTGGAAATTTCTTCTTCTGAAAGGAAGTTTTTTAAGTAGGCTTTAAAACCTCCTTTACGCATTTTGTTTTCCTCGAAAGTTTTGGTTTGGGTAATCCTTATTTAGATGTGGTAACATTTTAGGTTTAGGTTTGTTGGGTGAATTTTTTGGCTAAAACAGGTGTAGAATACCAATGTATTAGGTGTGGAAAAAAATTTACCCATGAAGAGCTAGCTATGATGCCTGAATTTAAATGTCCAGATTGTGGATATAGAATTCTAAAAAAGGCAAGACCGCCCATCGTTAAACATGTTAAGGCTAGATAAACTTAAAACTAACCTTCCAACCTTAAAATTTTACTTAAATCTTCTAAAGAATCTAAACTCCAAGGGTCCCTATTTTTTGTTGTTTCTTTAAAACCAATTTCTCTTTTTAACTGTTTAATTTTTCTTTTATCCATTAAACTAAAATCTGGATGTAAAAAGATTTTTTTGTAGTTTTTTGATTTAACATAATCAACAATGTTTTTTACCATTTCTTCAACCATTTTTTGGTTGTAGGGTTTTGCATCCTCAAATTGGGATAAAGGATAAACTTCATCCAACTCAACAGGTATAATTCCGAAAGGGATAGAATAAAAACAAACATGAATTTTTTCCATATTAATTCCGGCTTCCTCCAAAAATTTTTTAACTTTTTTATATTGGGAAGACTTATGGAAAGGTTTTGAGCTGGGTTGAGGAAGTAACAATAAGATTTCAGCTTTTTCAGGTTTTTCATAGTTTTCAACAATTTTTGTTTTATGGGTTAAAATTTCAGGTCTATAAAGACTTATTTCATCAAAAATAAACATTCCTCTAAACTTGTAAACCGGGGTGTTTTTCATCAAAATTTTTGAATATTTAGATAAAACCTTAAATGCTTGAAATAATGCTGGATGACTTCTTGCTCTTAATTCAAGTAACTCCCAAAGTCTTCCCTCAACTATTGATTGTTTGATACGTTCAACCTCAACCTTACAAACATAAAGATTATGTTTCATCAACAAAACTTCTTTTTCATGTTTTTCTTTTTCCTTTAAATCTTGAGGTGTTAAACTTTTGCAAACCGGACAATTACATGGAAAATATTCTAGATTTTCTAGTTTTGTTGTTCCTGTTTCAGTTATATATCGTCCATCTTTTGCATAAAGAGCATAAGATGCCGAATCAAACAGGTCAAAACCTAATGCAACAGCAAAAGAAAACATAAAGGGATGACCTGCACCAAAAAGATGTAAAGGTTTATCTGGAGGAAGATTCTTTTTAACTATTAACATCATTTTAACAAGGATGTCAAAAAGATATTGTTCCATTATTTTTGTTGGACTTCCAAGAGCATAAACATCAAAAGGAAGTTCACTCATTTTCTTTGCTGAAAATTCAAGAAGGTCAAAATAAGTTCCACCTTGAAGAGGACCAGTTAAAAGCATAGATTTACCTTGTTTACCAAAATATTCTACAGCCTTTTTTGCTCTTTCTAAAGTTTCCTTCACAGTCCATTCAGCATGGTTTCTAGAAACCTGAAAACCTGTTGGAATATCCAAAATAACCCCAATATCAGACCCAATTTTCTCCTGAAAATCCAAGATTTCTATAGGTTCAACTTCAACCTTTCCATATCTTAAAAGTTGGTAAGCTCCAGAATCCGTCATGATAACATTTGGAAAATTAAGAAAACCATGAATACCTTTTTTTAAAACTTCTTTCTCAAAATACTTTTTAAAAAGGTAAGCATTAGTCATTATGGCTTTGTATTTAAATTCCTCAAAAATTTCTTTGGGTTTAATTTCTAATTTTCTGGGATTAACAACAGGAAGTAGGGTTGGTGTTTCAAGAACACCATTTTTGGTTTTAAGTTTTCCAACCCTACCTAAAAGGTCTGTACTTTTAACCTCAAAAACCATGGTTAAACCCTTAAACCTAAACCAAAAAAGGCTTAACAGAAAAATATTAAGATTCAAACCTAAATATTGTTTATTCTATCCTCTAACCTACCAAAAATTTTTAAGAGTTAAACATTTAAGGTTAGGTGCTTTCTTTCACAAATTCTTCATAAACTTTTTTAACCCTTTCAGCAGCAGGCCCGGAACCTTCAACAACACCATCCTGAGTTACCCTAATTTTATCCATGACAAGAATGACTCCTGCATCTTCGTAAACTTTAACAAGTCTTGGAAAAACTCTTTCAAGTCTTTCAGCCAATCTTTTTAGGTCAAAAGGTTTTTCTGTAGCAAAAAATTGAGCTATAATACCTCCATTAATAAACATTTTTGGAAAAACTTTTCCTTGGTCATCTTTAGCATCAGCTAGGCAAATGCTTAAACTTTCAGGGTCAAATCCTGCAAGATTTCCTTCATATTTTTTATCGGAAGTTGTAATCACTGTTACTGGTTTATCTAAAAGAGATGTTATTTCCTCAAAGAATTTTCTTGCAGCTAAAGAAGACATCCTTTATCTCACACCCCTTTCTGGTATAAGGGATGATAACCAATTAAAAGTATATACGTTTTTATGCTTTAAGACCTAGATTTTGCATCAAGAATTTTTAGTTTTGAAATCGTTTTTTTAGCCTCAAATTGATTTTGAGCTTTAGCTAAGACTTTAACTTTAAAAAGTTTATTCTTTTCTCCACAAAAAACACAAGTTTTGATTTTTTGGTTTTCTTTAGCCATGTTAATTTTTCCACAAACTCTACACTTAAAAATTAGATAACCCGAAATTTTTCACCCCAAACCATTAACTCTTTAAGTTTACATTCTTTCTCCAAAATTTTTATCCAATCATAAACTCCCACAACTGGCTTTTTATTTCCTTTTACAACTTCTAACATTTCCTCTACAACCTCATCAACATTTTTATTGGTTGTGTCAACCTCATGAATTTGTTTTGGATCATAAAGAGCTAAGGCTTCTTGAAGACAAAAATCTAAAATTTCAGCCCAAACATTCTCATAGATTTTTTCCTCAGAAAAACCTTTTAGCCGTAACCTTTCAGCTAATTTTAGAGGTTCACAACGTAAAACAAAAATTAAAGGATTCAAATTTGTAGGTAACCTAACCAAAAAATGAGCATCAAAAACAAGAGTTTTACCGGTTTTTAAAATAAGATTTTTTACGTATTTTTCAAGCCTGTTTAAATCAATTATTCTACTTTTCCTTTTTTTATCATAACCTAACAAAAAATTTTTTCTTAAACAAACCTCACCCAAATCCACATGTTTGCCTTTCAATAAAACAGCAAGTTTTAAGGCTGTTGAAGTTTTACCTGTTCCAGGTGAACCTGTTACATAGATTATCCTCAAAACTTTAACCTTCAACCAGATTTTTCTTCTTTGGTAGAAGATGTCCCTCCTTATTAATTTCTCCAATCCTAATTCTTGTTGCTGAAATAGGTTTACCATTTTCTGCCTGAAGCTTTTTTAAAACTATTATTTCCAATTTTTTTAATCCTTTTTTTTCTCTAACTTTATTAATTTCAACAGCAATAGGGTAGGTTTCATCACTAACCATGATAGCTTCAAGCTCTTTAACCTCGTGAGCAACTCCAAATCTATGGTTTATAGGCACGATTTCAAACCTTCCACTAAAACCTTTCTTATGTAAAAATTCTTCCAAAACCTTTTTTCTAATATTATAGGGATTAGTTTCATGTTTTTTTATGGTTTTTACCAAGTTATCGGATGAAAGACCTATCAAAACTTTTTCACTTAAATTAAATGCTTCAAGTAAGGTTTTTTCATGTCCTTTATGAAGAATGTCAAAAGTTCCTCCTAAAGCTAAAGTTTTAAACCTTTTTTTAATCATCATAATTCAACAATTTAAAAGAGTTTTATCCTAAATTTATTTTAGGATAAATTTAACCTAAAAAAGGTTGAGTTAAAATGTTAAGGGAAGATGAACTTGAAAAACTTAGAAAAGCTGGAAAAATAGCTTCTGAAGTTCGAAGATGGGTTGAGGGATACGTAAAAGAAGGTATGAAAATTTTAGATATTTGTGAGGCTGTAGAAAATGAAATTAAACGAAGAGGTGGAAAACCAGCTTTTCCATGTAATGTTGATGTTAATGAGGTGGGTGCCCACTATACATCCCCACCTAACGATGAAAAAATAATTCCTGAAAACTCTGTTGTAAAAGTGGATATAGGTGTTCATGTTGATGGGTATATTGCAGATACAGCTATAACCCTATGCTTCAACTATGAATATTTAAACTTAAAAGAAGCAGCCGAAATGGCTTTAGAAACAGCAATAAAAATCGCTAAAGCTGGTGTTAAAGTTTCCAGTTTGGGAGCAGCCGTTCAAAACACCATTGAAAGATACGGTTTAAAACCTATAAGAAATCTTACAGGTCACGAATTAGCCAGATATATGATTCATGGCGGAACCCATATACCTAATGTTGCTTCTCTAAATGGTCATAAGTTAGAGGAGGGAAAAGTGTATGCTATCGAACCATTTACCACAACAATGGAAGGGGAAGGAGAAATAGAAGAAGGTGAAACAGGTAACATTTACAGAATTTTAAAAGAAAAACCTCCAAAAAGTAAAGATGAAAAAGTTTTGTTTGAAATTTTAAGAAAAAATTTTTACACTTTACCTTTTGCTTTACGTTGGGCTGTAAAAATTTCTCCCGTAAAAAATTTTTATGATGTTTTTGGTAGACTTCTTAAATCAAGACATATATTTGGTTATCCTATACTTGTTGAGAAGAAAAAACAACCTATAGCTCAAGCAGAACATACAATTATTGTTTTTAAGGACTACGTTGAAGTTACAACGATTTAAAAAGGTATTTTTCTTTTTTGGGTTTTTTCCTCAACATAAATAGCTTCAATCCGGAAGGGTCCTCCACAACTTGGACAGTTTCCAACAATTTTTGGAATATAATCTCCAACTTGAAAATTTCTAATACTTTTAAATGCACATTTTGTACATTGAAGAACTGTTAAAGTTATTTTTTGAGTTGGTGTAGGAACTCTTGTTAACAATCTAAGTAAAGCAAAAACTATAAGTAAAATTCCAAGAAAGCCAAGAAACATCATTGTTGAATTTTCAGGTTGCATTTGAGAATTTGAAAATAAACTTCTACCTAAAAGCATAAAAACAAAAATGATTAGTAGAATAAGAAGTAATAAATTCATTAGAGACATTGCTTCCTTTTTTTCTTCCATAGTTTAATTTTCACCAACCCTTTTATTGGGCTATTCCTATAGTGTTTCCTATTCCTGCAATTATTACTGTTTCACCTTCTTTTGTGTTTTCCCTAATAATACGTTTTACTCTTTCAATAGCCTTCTCCACACCTTCATAAATTTCTTTTTTCATGGGAGCTATAGCTTCTTTTAAAGATTCCTTAATTACAACAGCAAACAAAGGAATTTTATATTTATAGGCCACCTCCTCAATTTTGAATCTTTCAGTTCCAACACCACCTATTGCTGCACCTATCCCCTCAGCAACATCACCAGTATTTTCACCCTCAAATTTTAATGCAGCATCAACCATAATTACAAGAGAAGGTCTTTGATTAAGAGAGTTTAAAAGAATCGTTAAAGCATCTCCAGGTTTACCAACATTGCCACCAGGTCCTTCAGCCTTTAAAACATAAACTTTTCTACCCTCAATCTCAGTTTCACCAACAATCATATCCTTCTCAATTTTTTTAAATTCTTTTCCGCGAAGAAGCTTGTTTGCAAGTAAAGGTCCTGCACCATCTCCAATAGGTTGTCCGGTTGAAAATGCTTGAATAGCACCCTCATAAGCTGCCGCACTTTCCATAATTATAGGTAAAAGCATGTGCAGTTGAGCAATAATAATGTAAGATTTTGTTCTTTTTCCAAAAAGATAATAATGTTTTACAGTTCTGTAAATTAAATTTAGGTCCATAGCTGCTTCTAGAAGATTTTCAAGATTGTTTAGGGTAGAATCATCTGCTTCTGGAGCTATTCTACGAACTTCATCCTTCATACTTAGATCTCGAACATCCAGCAAATGGTCAAACTTCCAAACAATTCCCGAAGGGTCCATATTAACAGGTTCGATGAAAAATCTTTCAAGAAACTGGTCAATTCTAGGTGTTGGGTCAACAGGAGGTTTACCCAGTTCTTTAACAGTTTTGATTGAGGTTTCTCTTGCTTTATCCTTCATAAACTTTAACTTGTAAAGAGACCTTTCAATATCTCTAGACCACATTGCCATCTGAATTCTTTGCCCATAAAAAAAGTAGGCAAGAATTACTGCAAGAAAAACTATCTGCCAAACTAAACAATAGTATAAGCATCAGAAAAATTTTTTTGCTAATAAGGGTTTCCATCAAAATAAAGTTTTTATCCTTTTTCCACCTTTTCTTAAAAGGGTGGAAGGTTCACGGTCATAGTCTTCAGGGAAAGACCCGATTCCCATCTGAACTCGGAAGTGAATCCTGAAGACGCCGTCTAGTACTGCTCTCCGAAAGGGGGCGGGAAAGGACGGTGCTGTGAACCTTCCACCCATTACTATGTCGAATTAAAACTTGTTTAAGATAAAGTTGAAAACTATGCGTCTTTTTAAGGTTTTTTTAGATAGAGGTTTTTCAAGGGAAAATGTTGCTGAAAATGTTTCTGTTGCTACAAAAAATGGGTTAAATATTGAACTTTTTGATGTTTCTCTTAAAAAGTTAGTCGTGGTAGAAAAAGCTGAAATTGTGAAAGTTGACACTTTAAATGAAGTTCTTATTTTAAAACCTGTTGACAGTTAATATTTTATACTTAAACCGATGTGTATTTTTTAGTGTGGTTGATGATTTGGTGGTGAAGGTTGGTTAGTGATAAAGCTTTAGGTGCTTTAATGTTTGCTGTTGGAATAATTGTTATTGTGGTTTATGTTTGGGCTTTATTTTTTGCTGGGCCTTTAGCTTGGTGGGTTGCTATAAGTATTGTTGCTTTGGTTGCTGTTGGTGCTGTATGTGTGGTTATAGCGTGGGTTGGATACACTCTTATAACAACTCCAGCACCAACTCCACCAACCCTAGAAACAGAAACAGAAGAAATTGAAACAGAAAAAATTGAAGAAAAAGCTGAGGAAAAGAAAGAAGAATAGTTTTTGTTTAAAATTTAAATTTTTTCAACTTTGCTTATCCCATTCTTTTTTGTTACAAGAATTCTTGTTGAAGCTTCATTAGCTAATTCTTCTGAATGGGTAACAGTAATTATTTGTCTTATCATTTTTAGGTTGGATATTGCTGTTGCTAAAGCATTTATACTTCCATCTTCTGTACCTAATGCTTCTGTTGGTTCATCAAGAATTAAAAGTTCAAAATTTTGACCAGTTTTTGCTTCCATAATTAGTTGACCTAAACCTATCCTATAAGCTAAAGCAAGCCATGTTCTTTCCCCACCAGATATTAAATTTACATCTCTTCTAAAACCGGATGCTTCAACCAGTGTTGGTGTATATTCATCGTCAACATCAACATAAAGACTTCTTTCAGTTTGAATTGTTAAACTATCCATAACAGATTGAACAGAATCCCTTAAACTTTCAATATACATTTTTCTAAGAACCGGAACAACTTCCCTATATGCCATTCTAAGCCCACTAATCAATTTAGAAACTTTTTCAGCCAAAATTTTTTGTTTAAGTTTTTGTTCAGCATTTTGAATTCTTTTTTCAATCAAACTTAAATAAGAATTTTTTTCCTCAATAAGTTTTTCATAATACCTTATAGAATCTAGGATCTCTCTGTATCTTAGAAGCTTTTCTTCCCGTAATTTTCTCGCATTTTCAACATCCTCAACTTTAAACTTTGAAATTTCAAGGGTAATTTCATCCAGCTTTCTTTTTAGGTCAGCTTCAACTAAAATTTTTTTATCTAATTCGGCTTTAATCTTATTTATCTCATCTTCTCTTGTACTAATCGTTTTCTCTAATTCCTCAACTTGAAAATTTAAAACTTCAATTTTATTTTTTGCATCCAAAAACATTTTTTGTTCAAGTTCAAGATTTTCAAGTTTAGTCTCAACCATTGTTAATCTTTTTTCTGTTTCCATGTTTTCTGTACGTAGTTGGTTTAACAATTTTTCTTTATAAAACTGGTCAAGTTCTCTTCGACATGTTGGACAAACGTTTTCTGTTTCAAGCATTAAAAGTGATTCTTCAATTTTTTTTGCTTCAGCTTTAAGATCTGCAGCCTCATTTCTTAATTTAACCACTTCAAAATCAATTTTTTCCAAGGTTTCCAAAATTTCGTTAAAACTTGTTTTTGAAGATTGATTTAAAATTTTGTTTTTTTCAGACCTAAGCTGGTTTAAGCTTACCTTATCTCTATTGACCTCGTTTTCTTTGTTGTTTAGTTGGTTTTTAAGACTTTTAATGTAAGCTTGAACTTCGCTAAGCTTAGAAAGAAGAGAAGATTTTTCATCTTTTAACTCATTAATTTTTTTCTCCAGATTTTCAAGACTTTTTAATTTTTTATCAGCTTCCTCTAAGCTTTTTTCAGCTTCTTTAAGTTCAACATTTAAAGTTTCAACCTCAACTTGAAGTTTGATCAGGTCAGATGTTAAATCTTCATATTGTTTTTTTAGGTTACCTATTTCAACAATATCAGGGTCTTTTTCAAGGGTTGTTTTAACAGCTTCATAATGACGTTGATAAGGTAGCAAACGTTCCCATGCATCTTGAAAACTTGAAAAACCAAAAAGTTCATCTAAAACCTTTTGCCTTTCTCTCGGGGTCATATTTAAAATTTCTTTAAGTTTTTCTTGTTGAATCCAGATAAATTCTTCAAACATTTTTTTGTCGATACCAAGAATGGATTTAAGCTGCTCTTGAACTGCTGCAAGTTTACCCCAAGCTATAATTTTTCCGTTTTCAGTTAAACGAAGTTCATCTGGTTCTTGTACTATTCTACCTTTTTCCCTTCTTAAAACCCTTGTAAGCCTATAATTTTTTCCAGCATGTTCAAATTCAACTGTAACCATCCCTCTATTTTTATCCTCTCTTAAAAGATATTCATAAGACCTGTAAAGTGGTTCTCCAAAAAGTGCAAAATGAAGAGAAAGTAAAATTGAAGTTTTACCTGTTCCAACTCCGCCAACAACACAATTAAATCCTTCATTAAATTCAACGGTAGAATTTAGATGAGACCTTATATTTTGAAGAAAAAGTTTTTTGATAATCATTGTTTAACAGCTTCCTCCAACAATGATTTTACTTTTTCAGTTTCATCTTCAAGTAGGGGGTCAAGAAGTTTTACAGCTAAATCAGCCATTTTTAAACAAAAATCTTCAGGATATTTTTGTTCCTTAAACATTTTTAGAAAATATTCGTATGCAGCAGTCTTAAGTTCTTTTGTTTCTTTAATTTTTGGTGGAATTTTTAACTGTTCAGCTTCAACCATTTGGTTTAAAATTATCGTGTATAAGGCTTTTTTTGCATTAGACTTGATTTTTGGAATATCAATTTGACTTTTTCTTAAACCTGGTAAAAGATTTCCCTTTAAAACAACTACAAGAACAGCTTCCTCAGTATCAATTTTTGAAATTAGGTTTGAAGTTTCTTGAACAATTTCATCCGGTGTTTTTCCTGAAAAATCTTTTTCTTCAACAATAAATTTTCTTGTATTTTCTATTTCTATTCTTTCAATTTCTGGTGGTTTATCTGGGGATTCAACTTTAACATAGTAAAAACCTTTGGATATTTTTGCTTCTGTATAGTTTGTTGTTTCTAGGCATCCTGGGTAAACAAGGATTCCTGTTTTAAATTTTTGGATTAAGGGTTCATGAACATGTCCTCCAGCATAATAATTAAATCCTTCAGGTAGATGTTCCATTCGAATATCCGGTTTAAGATAAGGTGGAGCATATTTTGGGTTGTCTAAGGCTCCATGAAAAACAAATATGTTAAATAGGTTTGGGTTTGGTTTTGGAGGTTTTTCCTTCATATACCTTGAAATTTTTTCATCTGCTTCTCTTAAATTTCTGGAACTTTGAACACCATAAATATAATAGTTTTCATCTTTCCAGCATCCTTCTTCTAGCCTTGGTAAATAGTTGACTAAACCAGTATTATGAAGCGGAACAAGCACTGTTCCAGTCATAATGTTTGGTTCTAAGTCATGGGAACCATCAACAGCAAAAATTTTTATTCCAGCATCCTTTAATTTTTTAAATTCCCGGATAGCTGTTGCTAAGGTTAGGTTAGATGGTCGTGGACTATCAAAAATATCCCCTGAAAGGATGACAAATGAGGGTTTTAGTTTTAAGATTTTTTCTACAGCTTCAATAAAAGCTCTTGAAAAATCTTCTCTTCTTTCAGCTAGGTTATATTGCATATAGCCCAAATGTAGGTCTGCAAGATGAACAAAACTAAAAGGTTTCATTCTTAACCCTCAAAATTAAAGTTTTAGTTAAAAAATTTTCTTGTTTCCCCCATTGTTTTTACAGGTAATTCCTCGATTTTTAAGATTATAGGGATTTCTTTTGTAACCTGTCCAACAACCAAACAATGGTAAGGTTCAAGAGAATAAGCAATAGATTTCATGGTTTCTCCATCAACCTTAGAAACTTTAGCTATAGTGTTTAAATCATTTTCATTTTTAAAGTTAAACAGAAAGATAGAATCTGCTTGTCTATAAATATCTTGATTGATAGAGTCAGGTTGATTTGTAATAAAAACTGTAAATAAACCTAAATGTCTCATTCGGGTAACAATATCTTCCCAGTAGGTTTCCCTAAGATAAAGATGAGCTTCTTCAGCAAAAAGAAAAACAGCCTTAACCACCCATCTTCTTAAAAGTTCAACAAGTTTTCCTAACATAAACTCAACAACAATTTTTCTTTCAAGATTAGAAATTTTACTAAGATTTAAAACAATAACACCTCCACTAGAAATTTTTTGTAAAACATCCTCAATTTTTAAAAGTTCAGAGTTATTCTCAACAAAAAAACCTGAACGTTCTATGGTATAAAATCTTGAAAGCAAAGCTTCTTTAACATGCTCATGAAGGTTACTTAATCTTAAATATTCTTTAAACCTTTTAATGGTTATAAAACCTGTTTTTTCAACTTCA
>NJEB01000017.1 GCA_002254975.1 Candidatus Hecatellales archaeon ex4484_218
TTAACAAACTCCCAGTACTCTTTCCAACTAATCTCACGCATTGGAATATAGCTAAACAACAGAACCCATACTTTTAATCAACCCTAAACCTAATAAATTCTCCCCCAAAATTTACCTACAAAACATACCTAGACAAAGGTTTATCCTAAACAAACTTTTAAGCTTCAAAAAATTAACCTCCAAATGTTAATTAGGAAAAAAAGAGTAAAGTAAAAAGTATGTGGGATATTCGAAGAAAGCTAAGGTAAGAAAAAGTCATTATTTTAAATTTTAATTCTTACTTACAGACTTAAGCAGTAATAAACTGGTTTTCAAGGATGAATAAAAAAACATTAAACAAACATAAACCAATCTACCATCTGCAAATAGCTTCCAAAAAAATTGTAAATTCAAGTAAGACGGTATCATACAATGTCATACTATATCATACTTTTCTGGTTTGGTTTGTGACTGGAGATGTTTAATGTTGGTTATTTTTGGGTTAATAGGCTACAGAAATTTTTGTTTAATGGTAAATTTAGCCTTATTCTGGTTTAAACCGGAAAATTTGGTTTTAAGTGAAATATTAGCCTTAGTAAAGGTTTATTTTTAAGTTATGGGTCTAAAAATTCATAAATATTGTTTGTATTTACCAATTATGGGTAAGATTGGAAAGCTTCCATATTCCTGCTTCATCAACCGTAAACTAGGAAAAATCGTTCAGGTGATGATTTTTGACTGTGGAAGGAAGATTTATTGTTAAAGGTGAAAAAATAAAGCCAGTAACATTCAAAAGTTTGGAGGAGGCTGAAAGATTTGTTAATAAGCTTAGGGAGGCAGGAATAGGTGAAGCTGTTATCGAGGAGGTTAAGGAAGCCATCTATCCTGTTGCTGAAGGAGTTAAAGTGGTTAAAGGTGAAACAATCTACAAGACACCAACTTGGTGGATGGCTGTACTTTTAACTGAAAGATTTAAACGTAGAGAAGTTGCAGTTTATAGGTGGAAAAAGAAAGGGGAAAAATGGTCAAGAAAACAAAAATTAAGTATTTTAAACAGGAAACATTGGGAAAAAATTAAACAAATTGTTGATAGCCTCCTAGAAGAATTAGAAAAACTGGGTGTGGTTGAAAAAGAAGAAAAACAATAGTTTTAGAATTATGAATATTGGTTTAAACTATTTTTTTGTTATCTTTCTTATTTTTTCTAAAGCTTCCAAATAGTTTAAGGTTAAGTTTAGGTAAGTTTGAAGAATTTCCGGGTTTTCCTCAAATCTGATTTTTTGTTGTAGTTGTTGAAGTTTCCCTAAAATTGTTTCTTCAAGCAGGTTTAAGGTTGCTGGTTTACTAACCTTTAAAGCTTCCTCCTCAGTTTTTACAAGAATAACTTTCCGGTTACATTTTAGACAATAGATTTCATCTGAAGGCATTTTAAAAAGTGGTGAACTACATACAGGGCATGCTTCATTTAGCATGGTTGCTCCTGCTTTTAAGGCTTCAGCCATTTTTTTAACTTCCAAACCCAAAATTTTTCAACCTTGAGGAATTTATAAATATTAAACGAATACTAAAGAAACTTATAGTATTGTGGTATTTTTGATTTTTGAAGATTTTTGTTGGGTAGGTGGTAGAAATGTCTAGAAGAAAAAGAAAAATCGAAAGATATGAGGAGAGTATAGGTCAAGCTATGAGTATTTTAAAAGAAATTTCTGAGGATACAACAACCCCAAGAAATATTAGAAGAGCTGCTAAAGAAGCCATGGATGTTTTACAGAATCTGGCTAAAACTCATGCTGTTAGGTCGGCGGATGCAATTTCTATCCTTGATGAAATTTCTCAAGACCCAAACATGCCAACCTACACAAGAACAAAAATCTGGAATGTTGTAAGCATTCTGGAAACAATAAAAGATTAATCATGAATTTTTAAGAAGTATTAAAAGCTTGTTAAGAAGTTTTTTGTTTCCAACAGCAAGAAAAGATACCCTTCTTTGAGGATTATCTGCTAAACTATCCAGCATGGTGCCATCCTCCCTAACAATAAATCCTCCTGCTTCTCGGATAATATGGTAGGATGCTGCAAGGTCTGTAACTCTAAGTTTTCCTCTCAAGTCGATGGCTGCATCCAATCTACCTGAAGCAACATAACAAATTTCAAGAGAAATTGCCCCATAATGTCGAATATGTTGAGCTTTACACAGTATACCAGAAACTTTTTCAAGAATTTTTTTGTTTGTTGAAGGATTTAAGGTGATTAAAGCTTCCTCAATATTATTTGTTTTGGATGGTTTGATAGGTTTACCGTTTAATTTTGCACCCAACCCTTTTTCAGCTGTAAAAATCATTTTTTCTATGGATAGATTTGCTACAAGACTTGTATGGACTGCTGAAAGTTTTGGTTTGTCTGCAACAGCTAAAGAAATGGCATAAAACGGAATTTTTCTTAAAGCATTGTAGGTTCCATCCAAACCATCAACTATTAGATAGGTGTTTTGGTTTCCACCTAAAATTTTTTTAACACCACTTTCCTCACTAACAACAACACAAGAAATCTTGTTAGTTTTAAGCATCTCAAAAACAGTTTTTTCAGCAACCCAATCAACATATCTTGTTTTATCCCCACCAACACCTACACCAACAATTTTCCCAGCTTTACCACTATCAATTAAAGATTGAACTTTAAACCTAACCTTTTCAGCAATCTCCATCAACAATTCAAGATTAAGCTTCAAAACAAACCCAACCAAAACCTTAAAACTTACAACAAAAAATATCCCTAATAGTAAATATAGCTTTTAAGCTGTAAGATGCGGGGGTTGCCAAGCCAGGTCAAAGGCGCAGGAATGAGGATCCTGTCCCGTAGGGGTTCGTGGGTTCAAATCCCACCCCCCGCACCAACTGTTAATTTATTAAATCGAAAAAATACTAACCAGTTTAAACAATAAACAAAAGGTGTTAAGAGGGAAAATTAAGGTAGCTTTATCTCACATTACAGCGTAGGGTAAACCGTATTCAACAAAATTAAGAGTTAATTGTAAATTTTTTAGGTTAAACGTAAATTTTTGTATTTAAGGGGACTATGTTAAAACTTGAGGTGTAAGGTTTGAAATGTGAAGATATTAGGAAGATTGTTGTTGTGGGTGCTGGTATGATGGGTTCTCAGATAGCTCAACTTTTTGCTGAAAAAGGTTATTCTGTTAGTTTGGTTGATGTTTCTGATGAAAGAGTTCAACTTGGAATAAACTCAATTAAGGATAGGTTAGACAAGTTTTTTGTTAAGAAGGGTAAAATAACCCAAGAACAAGCTGATGCTATTTTAGCAAAAATTAAAGGAACAACCAATCTTGAGGAAGCATGTAAAGATGTTGATTTTGTTGTGGAAGCTGTTTTTGAAGACTTAAACCTTAAAAAGGATGTTTTTAAAAGGTTAGACCAAGCAACACCTAAACATACAATTTTAGCTAGTAATACTTCTTCTTTAAGCATAACTGAAATGGCTAAGGTTACATCTAAACCTGATAAGGTTGTTGGAACCCACTTTTTTAATCCTGTTGCTGTTATGAGGCTTGTTGAGGTTGTTAAAGGTTTAACATCTGATGAAACTGTTAATGTAACGATGGAACTTATGAAAAAACTGGGTAAAACACCTATCCTATGTAAGGATTCACCTGGATTTGTGGCTAATAGGGTTTATGCCGGATTAATTCAAGAAGCTTTATGGTGTGTTTATACTGGAGTTGCAAGCCCAAAAGATGTTGATACAGCCTTAAAATTAGGCTACAATCTTCCTATGGGACCTTTAGAGTTGATGGATTATACTGGTGGATGGGATATAGCCTTAACCATGTCTAAACTTTACATGGAAGAGTTTGGGCCAAGATATGCTCCATGTCCACTTTTATTTGAGCTTGTTAGGGCTGGATATTTGGGTAAAAAAGTTGGAACAGCCGGAAAAGGAATTTACGACTACTATGAGGAACATATGAAAAAATAGGTTTAATTAAACCTGAAAAATTTTTCATTATTTTTTTATGAAAAATAGGGTTTGGTTTATGGTCTTCCAATGATGGTTACTGTTGCTACTGTGTAGGCTCCACCAAGATTATGAGCAAAACCTGCTTCAGCATTTTTAACTTGCAAACCTTCAGCCCTACCAAGTACTTGTCTTGTAAGTTCAACAGTCATCCTAACACCTGTAGCTCCAATTGGATGACCAAAACATTTTAATCCACCATCTGGATTGATGGGGAACTCCCCATTGATAGCTGTTACACCTTCACGTATTAGACTTGCAGCCTCCCCAGGTTTACAAAGTTTCATATCTTGATAGTTGATAAGCTCGGTTATGGTAAAACAGTCATGAACTATTCCAAAATCTAAGTCTTTTAAGGGGTCTGTTACTCCTGCCTCCTTATATGCAGCCTCAGCAGCTTTAACATTTGCTGGAAAACTTAGAAAACTTTCATAGGGTCGATACCATGGTTCTAAGGTTTCAACAGCCATACCTATGGCTTTAATTGTTGCGTAGTTATCTCCAACATATTGTTTTGCTATTTCAGGTCTTGTTAAGATTACAGCTGCAGCCCCATCAGACATTGCACAACAATCGTATAGGCCTAGGGGATAAGCAATAATAGGTGCTTTTAATGCAGCTTCAACGGTTATTTCTCTTCTAAAATGGGCTTTAGGATGTCTTGCTCCATTATAATGGTTTTTTACAGCAACTCTTGCAAGGTCTTCCTTAGTCCAACCCCAAACTTTAAAAGCTCTATTTGCACAAAGAGCAAACATTGCAGGTGGAGAAGGCATACCAAAAACTGGATGAAGCTCCAATCCTGTTAACGGTAAACCTCTACCACCATAATCTAAAATTTTTTCAACACCACAAGCAATAACAATATCATACATTCCAGCAGCTACAGCGTAAGCTGCATTTCGAATAGCATCCATACCGGAAGCACAAAAGTTTTCAACTCTTGTAACTGGTTTACCAAAAAATTTTAATGGGTCTGAAAAAATTGCACCAGACATACCTGTAAAATGATATTGGGTTCCAACCCAAACAGCTTCAACATCTTTTTTTAAGTCTACATTAGCCTCCTTTACAGCTTCATAAACAGCCTCCACAAGCAAATCTTCAGCATCTTTTTCCCAAATCTCACCAAATTTTGTAACACCTGTACCAATTATTGCAACTTTATCTTTAATTTTTCCAACCAAAATTTTTCACCTCCAAATATTATTCTCTTATAGGTCTACCCCTCCAACTATAAAATCTAAAATTGGACCTTTCACACATAAATCTAAACGTTAATTCTATAGGCATATCAATATAAACCTCTTTTGGGTCAGGTTTACAATCTGAAAGTTCAAGGAATAATCTACATCCATCTTCCATATCTGCTACAACCCTAATTGAAGGATTTAAGGCTGCTGATTCACCATAAGCAAACCCAGGACCATAAAGGTAGTCAAAGGTAAATGTGTAAACTTTTCCTTTTCTGGCAATTTTAACCTCCTCATAATTATCTTTTTCACCACAAATAAAACAGCATCTTTCTATTGGATAGGTTATAGCACCACATTTACCACATTTTCTTCCGTAAAGAGGTAAAAGCATTTTTTCATCCCTCCAATAAGTTACCACAGAAGCTCTTGGTCGTTCAGGTTGAGCTTTTTCACGTAACCGTTTAAAATCTAAATATTCCTCATAGGTGGGTAACATACGTTTAGATTTTAGATAGATGGAGGTTGCTCTTCTACTTCCTTTTAAATCTTCAATTTTGTTTGTTGTTTCAACATAGAATGCATCACATCCATCCCCATAACCAGCACAAAGAATTTTTTCTTCAGATTGAGCTTTTTCCAATGCTGCTACAAGCAAAAATAATGGGTGAACAGCACCCGTTAAACCTACGTTTTTAAACATTGGGTCTTGAATTTGTTTTGGGTCTGCACCCATTCTTCCAGCAATTTCAAAATAGCCTCTTGGGTCTGGAGCATTAAAAGTAAGTTTTGAAAAATCTTTGATGGATAATCCATGTTTTTTAAGAAGCCCTTGCATAGCTTCAACTGTATTTTTAATAAAACCATATCGTAGGTCAAGTTTAGATTCAAATCGTTGAGGAAAAACATCCATACTACGTTTCCAAGGTCCAGGTATAGGTTCAACAACGGAGAAAAAATCGCTTATTTTTGCTATCCCCTCATCTTCTCCAACAAGCAAGGCTGCTGCAGCATCACCATACAACTGTTCAAGGTCTGAGGATGGAGTTGCAACCATACATTCTCCAGCCACAACCAAAATTTTTTTCGCTGAGCCTGCTTTAACAGCATCTACAGCTGCTTTTAAGGCTGCTGTTCCAGCTTTTGTTGTATTTGTAAAATCTGCTGTTGTTACATCTTTTCTTAAATCTAATGCTGATGCAATAATGGAGGATGCATTTTTTTCTCTAAAAGGGGGGGATGTTGAAGCAAAAAACAATCCATCAACCTCTTTTGGGTTTACTCCAGTTAAACAATCAATTCCAGCCTCAACAGCCATAGATAAACTATCTTCATCCCATGAAGCAACAGCTTTTTCTCCACCAGCTGAAGGTACACTAGAAGCCTTAGAGATTTCATCTCTACTTAATCTCCAAACCGGAATGTAGGCACCATAAGCTAAAACATTAACCAAACAAACCACCATTCATATTTTTTCTTCTTCAAAATTTATTGGGAAATGAAACATATAGTTTTTTGGTTGTTCCCAAAAGATTATTCTTCTTGATTTTCAGTATAATATTCACATTTTTCAGCAATTTCTTCAAGGGAGGAAAGAGTTCTCATAAAAATACATTCGCTCCCTCCACAACATAGGTCGCTAAAAGTAAAAGCTGCTGGAAGATAACCCTTTTTTAAACAAAAATCTAAGGTTGTTCTATTTCTTTCCTCATTAACAACCATCCTATAAAACTTACATTTTAAACAGGTTTTCTTAGAAGCCGAATTATCCAAGTTTATTCAACCTTAAAGAATGGCTACTAAACAAATTATTTAAACTTTTACATGTTGAAGTTTATTTTTTGTGGAGGGAAAAATGTTGAAAATAAAAATTGTTGGTGTTGCCGGTAGTGTTAGAAAAAATAGTAATACAGAAATTTTGGTTAAAAAAGCATTAAAAGCTGCTGAAAGTTTGGGTGAGGTTGAAACTGAATTTATAAGTTTGGCTGAGAAAAAGGTTGAGTTTTGTCGTGCATGTTTTAATTGTTGGAGAGAATTGGGGAAATGTGTTATAGAGGATGATGTTCCAAAAATCCTAGAAAAACTTTGTAAGTCTGATGGAATGATTTTTGGAAGTCCAGTATATTATGGAACTATTAGTGCAAAACTTAAGGCATTAATGGATAGATGTGTATCCATTTTGCTTCCACCCAAACCTGTAACATCTTTTGAGTGGGATAAACTAAAAAATATGCCTTTAACATCCAAGCTTAGAAATAAGGTTGGTGGAGCTGTGGTTGTTGGAGGTTTTAGAGGTGGAGGACATGAATATGCTCTTTCAGCAATCCATCATTTTTTCATGATTAATGATATGTTTGTGGTTGTTGATGGTGGAATAAGAACCTACGAGATACATCCACATTTTGGTGCAACCGCATTAGGGATTAGAAAAGGTGAAGTTTTAAAGGATGAATTTGGTGTTAAACTTGCAGAATCTGTTGGGTTAAGGGTTGCTGAAGCAACAAAAATAGTTAAAGCTGGATTGGGGCTGATGAAACCTTAACCAGATTATTCTCCATCCCTATTTTCATCCTGTTTACAAACCTGTTTGCTTCAGCATAACTA
>NJEB01000018.1 GCA_002254975.1 Candidatus Hecatellales archaeon ex4484_218
TCTATACATTTAAGAACTCCACCTTCTTTTTCAATTCTTCCAATTTCTTCCCATGCTAAAGCTTCAACCTCATCTGTAAGTTTTTCAACAAAATATGAACCTCCTAAGGGGTCAACAGTATTTGTTACACCAGTTTCATGAGCAATAACTCTTTGAGTTAAAGTTGCAATTTCAGCAGCTTTATCAGTAGGTAAACAAATAGCTTCATCAAAAGAATTCGTATGAAGAGAGTTTGTTCCTCCAAGAACTGCTGCTAAAGCTTCTATTGCTGTTCTAGCAATGTTTAATTCTGGATATTGGTAGGTTAAAGATTGGCCTGCTGTTTGAGTATGAAATCTTAAAACCCAAGACCTTGGCTTTTTTGCTCCAAATCTTTCTTTCATGATTTTAGCCCACATTCTTCTAGCAGCTCTAAATTTTGCAATTTCTTCAAAAAAGTCTATGTGACAACAGAAGAAGAAAGATAATCTAGGTGCAAAATCATCCACATTCAAACCTAACTCAATACATTTTTCAACATAAGTAATTCCATCAGCAATTGTCCACGCTAATTCTTGGATTGCTGTTGCTCCAGCTTCACGAATATGATAGCCACTAATACTTATAGGATGCCATAAAGGTGCATTTTCAGTACAAAATTTTACAATATCAACATTAATGTAAAGGGAAGGTTCAGGTGGAAACCTATATGATTTTTGAGCAATAAACTCTTTTAGCATATCATTTTGGGTTGTTCCACCAACCATAGATAAAGGTACACCTTGTTTTTCAGCAACAGCAAAATACATAGATAAGATACAGATTGCTGGAGCATTAATAGTAAAGGAGGTTGTAACTTTATCTAAAGGTATCCCATCAAACAATACTTCCATATCTGGAAGACATGAAACAGCAACTCCGGCTCTTCCAACCTCACCAACAGCCAAAGGACTATCAGAATCATAACCTTCAATAGTTGGAAAATCAAAAGCTGTGCTTAATCCTGTTTCCCCATGTTTAATCAAATCTTTCCAACGTTGATTGGTTTCTTCTGCACTACCAAACCCTGAAAACATTCTTATCGTCCATAAACGTCCCCTATACATTGTTGGGTATGCTCCCCGCGTAAACGGATACTGACCTGGCTCACCAAGATGTTTTTCATAATCTAAATGCTCAATGTCTTTAGGGGTGTAAAGACGTTTGATAGGTATCCCTGAAAGTGACCTAAACTCTTTTTTTCTTTCCAAACCCATTTTTGCTTTTTCTCTTGCTTTTTTCTCCTCTTCTATAACTTCTTTTTCTTTAACAGACAAAATAACCACCCAGCTAAGAGCTAATTTATAATTATAACTTTTGGGGGATTTAAGCACTATGATGAATTTTTATATATATCAGTCTTGTAGAGAAAGTTATAGATCTAATGTTGTAGATTTAAACGAGGAGAAACTATTTCCAATTTTAAGGAGTTAGAAATTCTTGGAAAAAGAAATCGTTGGAAAGGTTTTAGAAGGCGATTTGAGAACAATAGCTAGACTTATAACTTTAATCGAGGATGGAGACCCTCAAACCTTAGAAATTATCAGTCAACTTTACAAGTATACTGGGAAGGCCCATATTATAGGTGTAACAGGGCCACCAGGTGTAGGTAAAAGTTGTTTGGTTGACAAACTTATAGCTGAGTACAGGAAAATGGGTAAAACTGTTGGAGTTATAGCTGTTGACCCAACAAGCCCTTTCACTGGTGGAGCTATTTTAGGTGATAGAGTTAGAATGAAAGAGCATAGTTTGGATAAGGGTGTTTTTATTCGAAGTATGGGTAGTCGAGGTTCTCTTGGAGGTTTATCTAAAGCAACAAGCAATGTGATTAAGGTTCTTGATGCTTCAGGAAAAAATGTAATTATTGTTGAAACTGTAGGTATAGGTCAAACTCAAGTTGACATTGTAAAATATGCTCATACAGTACTTGTGGTTCTTATGCCAAAAATGGGAGATGAAATTCAAGCTATGAAAACAGGTTTTCATGAAATTGGGGATATTTTTGTTGTAAACAAGGCAGACCAAGAAAATGCTGATAGAACTGTGATGATTTTAGAGGAGATGCTTGAAGCTGGAAAGGGAAGAAGTGGTGAAGCTAAAAAAGCTGGCTTAGAATGGGAAAAACCTGTTTTAAAAACTATTGCAACAACTGGTGAAGGTGTACATGAGCTTGTTGAAACAATTGAGAAACATAAAGAATACTTGGTAAACTCAAAAATGATTGAAAAAATCAGGGAGAAAAGAAGTGAAGCTGAAATTTTAGATTCAGTTTTAGCTAAGCTTCAAGACTATATTTTTAAGGATATAGCTCAAACAGACTGGTTTAAAGATATGGTTAAAAGGATAGCTGTAGGTGAAATAGACCCATCTTCAGCTGCTGAAAAAGTGGTTAAAAAAATTCTTCAAAAAGAAAATTAACCTTAAACTCCAAAATAATTTTAGAATGTTAAAGAAAAAAAGTAATATTTTGATTCCTGTTTTTATGGTTGGCTTACTGGTTATTTTATTGGTGTTTTACAGTAGTTTAATGATTACTGGTTTACATGAAACTTTTCCGGAGAATAAGCTTTATGTTGGAAAAAAATCTAGGATTGAAGCTTTAAAACTGGAAAATGTTTTAGATGTTCCTTTTATTTTTCAAAAACCATGGTATTGTTCCGAGGCTTCAGCAAGTATGGTTCTTCAATATTATGGGTACAATTTTACCCAAGACCAAATCCATAACCTAGGATATGATAGATTTGAAAATATGCTTCCTTTCATCCAAAAATATGTAAACAGTCATTATGACTCACTTAAAATTGATGATTTAAAAAGGGAAGTAGATGAAGGAAAACCAGTAATCATTAGAGTTTTATCTGGAAATTATCTTCATACTGTTGTTGTAGTAGGCTATGATGAAAACTATATTTACATCCATGACCCAGCTGTTGGAGCTTATCTTCAAACAAACCCTAAAACTCTTCTAAAAATTTGGGAACCAACAAATTTTAAAGCAATAGTTTTTGACGTCTAAAATAAGGGGGGATTTTTCAGAGCTTTGAACCTTCATCATCCTTTTTTCAGGGTGTAGCGGTTTCTCCATCAAAAAAACATTGTAAATTAAAGTTCATATAGATTTTGGTTTAAAGGCTCAAAAGTATTTTTTGAATGGAGAATAAAACATTTTTTGATGAAACTTGATTAAAAAATTTTTTCAACAACCAAAAAAATTTGGGGTAATTTACTTTTTTTGGGAGTTGACCCTATTAAAAATGGTGGGACCGGCAGGATTTGAACCTGCGACCTACGGGTTTCTTCCCGTTTTCCAGCTCTTCTTCATCCCAACTGGTCGGTAAACCCATAGCCAAACGAGCTGGAGCCCTTAACTACATCCAAACCTTTACGGCTTGGATGTTGTCGTCCTACCTTGCTAGATTTCGTTTACCAACCATTTAGGTTGGTAATCTACGGTCCCTTCCGGTCCCACCAAGAATTATGTTTTTAACTCGTAAAATTAAGCTTTTCGTTCAAAAATGTTTAAAAAATTTTTAAAGTTTAGGCTAAAGTTTATTCCTGTTTTATTCAACAACTGTTGCGTTTGCACATCTACGTCCAATCTTGTTTACTCTTATTTTTACACGGTCTCCAGGTTTTGTTTCGGGTACAAAAACAACAAAACCTTTAATTCTTGCGATTCCTTCACCACGTCTACTTGTTTCCCTTATTTCAACATCGTAATCCTTACCAACTTCAACAGGACAAGGCCTAAATCCTCTAAAAGGTTTTCTTCCACTCAAACGTTTCACCTCCTCCAAACTTAGTTTAAACTTTCAATTTTTGATGTTTACTTTAAAACTTCAAGTGTGCCATATTTTCCAACGTTAAGATGTTTTACCCCTCTAAACTCTGTGACATAGCCATTGTTGATTTGAATTGTATCATTAACCTTTACTTTGTCTATTTGTTCATTCCATAAGGAAAGATTAATTTTCCCACTTTCATCAGCAATAATAGCTGTTGCAACCCTGTTTAACCTATTACTAAACCTTGAAAAAACTTCTTTTGGTTCTGAAATTTCAACAATTTTTGCTGTAACACTTACAGACCGCATACCAACATTTAGCTCAGCTATTTTCAAAAATCCTTTCACCTCCTCAAAAGTAGTCTTGGGTTTGGAGTAAGGTGTTCCAGAAAACATTCTTACAGGTTTAAAGCTTCGCTTACGTCTACCCCTACCAAAACTTTTTTCACGTATTCTTCTCGGCAACTAAAATCCTTTTCCTTTCCAAACCGTTAGAGTTTAACTGGAAGGCAAAGGAAACCAGCAGAAGCTAGTTAACACTTCACCTTACAGTCAAACCCATAAAACATAGCATCCTTAAAATATATAAGCTTATGGAAAAATGGCCAACACAACCCTAATATGAGACTTTAACCTTCACCATTTTAAGAATAAAGGTTAAGTTTTAAGAATGAACAAGGTAGAATCTGAAAAAAATTATTTTAGATGTGGGATTTGTGGTTTTAAGTTTACTCAACCATTAGTTGTATTTAAACGAAAAAACCAGTTAAGTAAAGGTTACATTATTCCAACTAAACCTGAAGCCTTATTTGTTGAGGTTGAAGTATGCCCAAAATGTAAAAGTGAATATATCATTCCGGTTAAAGTTAAACATCAGTTTAGAAGATAAAGATTCCTTGAAGAAATTTTAGGTTATAATATCTCTGCAAACAATATCTTCAAAAGTTTCTTTACGTTGGACAATTTTTGCTTCATGTTGGGTAAGCATGATTGTTGCTGATTTTGGATAAGCATTATGCATAATGTAAGCTGATTTACAGTAAGCTCCAACATTTAAAATTGCAACAATATCTTCCATATCAACTTTAGGAACAACTCTATCCACAGCTAAAACATCACCTGTAAAACATAAAGGCCCAACAAAAACTACTTTTTCCCTAGGTTTTTTATTGGCTTTATTTACTAAAACAATCTCATAATACTGGTTTGTAATTAAAACAGGAGCCAAATGGTTGGTTGAAGCGTCAAGATAAACAAATTTTCCATGAGAAGAATCTTTGATGTTTCCAACTTTTGCCAGTAAAATTTCAGCATCTCCTACAAGACTTCTTCCTGGCTCAAACAATAAAATAGGAAGATTTAATCCAAGCTTTTTAAAACCTTCAACTACCACCCTACTCATTTTTTTGGCTAAAAGTTGAAGATTTAAACTTTTTTCTCCAGGTTTGTAGGGTATACCAAAACCACCACCAAAATCTAACAATTCTGGTTTAAACCCAAACTTTTCATTTAGAACCTTAACAAAACTAATAATACGTTTAGCAGTTTCAATAAAAGGTTCAACTTTAAGAATTTGGGAACCTATATGAGTGTGAACACCAACAATCCTAACCCAATCCATGGTTAAAGCTTTTTCAAAAGCTTTTAAAGCCTCACCACTTTCTATATCTAAACCAAATTTTGTTCCACGAACACCGGTAGCAATCATAGGATGAGTTGGAATAGTTAAAGCCGGATTAACCCTAATCAAAATTTTTGTTTCAACTCCAAGTTGACCAGCAACTTTTTCTAGTTTTTGAAGTTCAGAAATAGAATCAATAACTATTAAACCAACACCAAGTTTAAGAGCTTCTTCAAAATCTTTTTCTAAACGGTTACATCCAGTTAAAATTATGTTTTTAGGGGAAGCACCAGCAAGTAAAGCTATATGTAACTCAGCACCTGAAAAAGTTTCAGCCCAAGCACCTTCCGAAATAAGAACCTTAACTAAAGCTAAAGTATAATTAGCTTTAACAGCATAAGCTATAACAACTTTTTCAGGGTAACATTCTTTAAAAGTATTAATTAAACGTTGATAGTTTTTTTTAAGCCTTTTTTCAGAAATCACATAGATGGGTGTTCCATATTTTTTAGCTAAATCTACAAGGTCATAACCATCTAAGGTTAGATGACCTAAACTGTTAATCTTAAATCCTTCATGTGGAAAATTGTTGTTAACCTTTTTCATACCTTTTTCAACCTAAAACTTCTTTTGTTCCGCCATATTTTAGGTTTAAATTGTTGGATTCAAATTATTCTTGAGTATATGGGGATTGTTAAAGGATGGTTAAGGAAGTTTTTCCAAGAATCTTTCAGCTTAAAATTCCTTTACCTAAAAATCCGATGAATCATTTAAACGCCTATTTGATTACTGGAAAAAATAGGGTTGTACTTGTGGATACAGGTTTAAATTCTGATGAATCTTTTGATGGCTTAAAAAAAGAGTTAGAAAAAGTTGGGTTTAAACTTAAAGATATAACGGATGTTTGGTTAACCCATTTTCATATTGACCATGTAGGGTTAATTTTACGTTTAAGAAAAAATTCAAATTTTAGGCTTATAATCCATAAAAATGAAGCTGAACGTTCAAAAAAAGTTTTATCAAATTTAAAAGAATTCTTATCATCTCTCAAGTTTTTCCTGAAAATTAATGGTGCACCAAAAAATTTTATTAAGAATCTAGATAATTTTTACTATTCCTTTGTTAACCCATCCATCTACAGGGAAATTGCTAACCCATGGTTAGCTTTAACGGGTGGTGAAAAACTTTCCCTAGATAAATACTGTTTTAAGGTTATTTGGACACCTGGACATTCTGCTGGGCATGTTTGTTTTTACGAACCAAACTTTAAGTTTCTTCTTTCAGGAGACCATTTACTTCCAACTACAACTCCAAATGTTTCTAGGTTTACAGAGGATACTAATCCTTTAGCAGAATATTTAGATAGTCTAGAAAAAGTGGAAAAATTGGATGTGAAAAAAGTTTTTCCAGCTCATGAAGATGTTTTTACAAATTACCGTGAAAGAATTCAACAATTAAAAAGTCATCATCAACAAAGAAGTAAAGAAATTCTTGAAAAATTGCAAGAAGAAAAGTTGACAGCTTACCAGTTAGCTTCTAAAATTCAATGGGAAACAGATTATGAATCTTGGGAAAAATTCCCATTTTTTGATAAATATTTAGCGTTTGGAGAAATTTTAGCCCATCTAAAACTTCTTGAAGAAAAAAATTTAGTGAAAAAAATAAGAAAAAATCAAGTTTTCTTTTATCATGCAAAAGATTAAATTGAAGAAATCATTAAAAGAATAGAAAAAACTTTCAAAAGAAAGGATACGAGTTTCTTCTTATGGAACCATCAGATTTTGCTAAACCAATTGTTAAAGCTGTTGAAACCACCATCTACAAATAGGCCACCCTAATCTAAACTATCTTTTTTGGAAAATCGAAATTTTTCGATTTGCTGAATCAGGTCTTCTATGCTAATTTCATTATAACAATTTCCAATTTTTTCAAGTGAATGTGCATCAGAATTTGTTAAAGGAATTAACCCATATTTTTTTGCAAGTCTTTCAGCAAAATTTTGGTTAAGTTCATCTTTATGAAGAAGATTATAAACTTCTATTCCATGGCATTGTTTTAAGATTTCTGTTTTTTCAACTATGGG
>NJEB01000019.1 GCA_002254975.1 Candidatus Hecatellales archaeon ex4484_218
TTATCCATTATATCCGGTTTAAAAGCTAGAAGAATTTTTAACAGTCGTGGAGAAGAAACAATTGAAGTTGAAGTTAAAACTTTAAATGGTTTTGGTTGTGCCTCAGCACCCTCCGGAAAAAGTCGGGGAAAATACGAGGTTACTCCTTTTCCGGAGGGAGGTGTTGAAGAAGCTATTAGAAGAGTAGAGAAATATGTTAAACCTAAAATTTTAGGTTTAGATGCTGACAATCAAGAAGAAACAGATAAAATTTTGCATGCTGTTGATGGAACTGAAAATTTTAGTTTTATTGGTGGAAATGCGGCTTATGCTGTTAGTTTAGCTGTTGCTGAAGCTTCAGCTTCAACCCATAATCAACCTTTATTTTATAAACTTAAAAAAATTAAAGAAACAATTCTACCCCTACCTCTTGGAAATGTTTTAGGTGGAGGAAAACATGCTGGAAAAGGAGCACCAGATATTCAGGAGTTTCTTGTTTTACCTTTAAACCCTAAAAGTTTTTTTGAAAATGGGGTTTAAGATTGGAGTTGGTTTAGATTTCGCATCTTCAAGTTTATGGAATCCTAAAAAAGAAGTTTATGAATATGTTGGAGAAGGTAAAAAAAGAGGTAAAGATGAACAATTAGATTATGTTTTAAGCTTAATTGAAAAGTTTAAGCTTGTTTATGTGGAAGACCCTTTTCATGAGGATGATTTTGAAAGTTTTGTTGAGTTAACAAGTAAAGCTAAAAATTGTCTTATTTGTGGGGATGACCTATTTGTAACCAACAAGAAAAAATTAGAGTTAGGTGTTAAACTTAAAGCTGCAAACTCACTTATCATTAAACCAAATCAGGTTGGAACTGTTTCAGATACATGGGAAACAATAAATTTAGCTAAAGCTTCTAACTATGTTCCAGTAATATCCCATAGGTCTGGTGAGACTACAAGTAACCATATAGCTCATTTAGCTGTTGCTTTTGGCTGCCCCATCATTAAAACAGGAGTTGTTGGTGGGGAAAGAATAGCAAAACTAAATGAACTTTTAAGGATAGAGGAAACATTAGCTGGAAAAGTTTCTGTTGCGAAAATTAGGTTTGGCTAATATTTTTTACCAGTTTAAATATAACCTATAAAAGAAAGATTGGAAATTTTTATTTAAGTTAAGAACTAATCAAATTTATAAGCCAAAAAAATTCTTGGGTGAATTTTTCTTGATTAGTTTTGAAGAAATACGTGAAATAGTAAAAAGATACAAAAATCCTGTTGGTGTAGTGTTAGGTTCTCATTCAGCTTTGGATGCTATGGGTGGACTTAGAAATTTTGGGTTTAAAGGTTTAATCTACACAACAAAACAAAGAGCTGAAATCTATCTTAGAGAGCCTAGAATTGGTAAACCGGAAGAGATTATTGAAGACCTACCCTCCACCGTGAAAAGAGATTTTTACGTTTCAAATGACCTAAAAGATATCATAAGAAAAAAGGATAGATGGATGGAAGCTGTTTTAATCTTAGACAGATATGATGAAATTTTAAAACCTGAAAACATTGATTGTTTGCTTGAACTTGAAGGAATCCAGATTCCAAACAGAGCTTTTGCTGTTTATGTTGGTGGCGAAAAATGTGAAAAAATCGAAAAAAACTTTCCAGTCCCAATTTTAGGTTCAAGAACCCTTCTAAAAATAGAGAATAGAGAAGAAGTTGAAAAAAATTATTATTGGTATTTGGAGCAGGCAGGTATTCCTCATCCTAAAGCTTTTGAATATGAGGTTGTTAAGGATGGGATAAGATTTAAAGAAGAAGTAAACCAACCTTTGGTGCTTAAAATTCCACATGCAGCCAGAAGACTTGAAAGAGGATTTATATTTGCAGCAAACAGTCAAAGTTTGGAGGAAAAAGTAAGAAAAGAAATTGAAGCTGGAAATATTTTATACGAGGATTTAAAGGATGGAAGAGCTGAAGAATATGTTCCAGGTGTGACTGCCAATTTTAACTTCTTTTATTCACCTCTTTATGCTGAGGAAGATTGGGGTGAAATAGAAAAATATATTGATACAATTAAAAGTTGATTGGAGAAAAACACCTTACCCGGTAAGTTTTGAGGTTACAGCCCATGGAATAATAAGTTTAAGAGAGTCTTTGCTAAGAAAAATTTATCCTATTGCTGATGCTTTTGTCCAATTAACCCAAAAAACAGACCCACCAGGAATGATTGGGGCTTACTGTATTCAAACCTTAATAACATTTGAAAAACAACCTTTGGTTGAAGCTGTTTCTCAAGGTGTTTATGATGCAAGCGGTCAAGTCTTCTATGATTTCGTTCCAAAAACTCAAGATTTAGCTGTTAGACATGGTGGAGGAACAAATGTTCATCAAGGAATAGGTTCTCAATATGCAAATGCAAAATACAAGAAAGTTATGAGTACAGGAGATAGAATAGCTTTAGAACTTTTAAGAGCTAAAAAAATGGGAAAACTAGATAAAATTGTAACCTGAAAAATATTTTTGCTTAAAAGCTCTGTTAAAGGTTTACCGTAAACCGTGCTTAATCTAGGAACAGGAAACATGTTTTCTCCATGTTGACCTAAAACCACAGCCGATATTCCATCGGTGCTTATTCCAAGCTTTTTGGATGCATAATATTTTAGCCTACCAGAATCTAAAACTCCACTAAAACCAATTACTTTTTCACGCGGAAATCCAAGTCTTTTATACATTAGATATGCCATAGCATCAAGAGGGTTTGTTGTTAAAATAACAACAGAGTTTGGAGCATAGGTGGAGATGTTTTTAGCTACATCGGCTATAATACCAGCATTTTTAGCAACAAGCTCCTCACGAGTCATTCCAGGTTTTCTTGGGAAACCAGCTGTAACAAGTACAATGTCGCTTCCTTCCATATCTTTAAAGTCGTTACTACCCCTAATGTCAACATTTAACCCTAAAATACTTGCAGCATGAGCAATGTCTAAAGCATTACCCTGAGGAAGGTTTTCAATAATATCGACTAAAAGAATATCATCCACCTCTCTTATGGCCAAATAAGCTGCAGTACAAACACCAACTCTTCCAGAGCCAATTACGGTTATCAAAATTTATCCTTCCCCCACTCATTTATTAGATGGTGAAGGTTAAAAACTATTTCTGATACTTCTGGATACTTTTCTGGATAAGCTCTTTAATCTGGTCTACACCATGAACAAGCTTTTTTAAATCTTCCTCAAGGTTTGAAGGTTTAATTTTTATAAACCAACCTTTCCCGTATGGGTCTTCGTTTATAAGCTTTGGGTTATCAAGCAACTCATTGTTTACAGCAGCAACCTCACCAGAAACTGGAGTTGGAACTTTTCCGACCCATTTTTCGGATTCTAAGGTTGCAAAAGCTTTAAACTGTTCAACAGTATCACCTTCAAACGGTAGGTCTACATATTTTATTGCTTTTGCCTGCTTTTGGAAAAAATCATCTATTCCAACTGTTACTGTTCCATCCGACTCAACTCTAGCCCAAGCGTTTCCAACACCATCTTCAGGCACATAGTAAAGTTCTTCCGGCATATTGTAACCTTCAACTACAACCATTAAAACAACCCTCCCATTATTTAATCTTATGTAATGCGTTTAGATGGTTATTTATCTTTTGGTTAAATCCACATCTCTATAGTCTTAGTTAAAAGAAATATATAATAAAAAGTAGAATTTTTAGAATAAAGGATTCATAGTGAAAGCTGTGGTGGAAAGATGGATTTTTCAAATCTTTTATTAACCTTTGTTTACGGCATTATGCCTCTAATAACGTTAGCAATAATGGTCATTGGAGTCATATTCGTTTTTGGAAAATGGTTTCTACCAGGAACACTTACACCAACAGGAGGGCCTATAAGGATAGGTAGACTTCCAAACGGAGACTACTACATCAACATTGAATGGTTTTCCTGGTATAGATGGTTTACTGGGAAAGATAAACCTAAACCAAGAAAAAGTTGGTGGCATGCTGTAGGTTATGCTATTGAAAACCTAATCTTAGATGTTCTACTTTTTAGAAGGGTTTTTCGTAGGGATAAGGTAACATGGGCTTTAAGCTGGCCTATGCATATTTCTGCTGGTTTAATAATTTTTAGTGGAGTTCATCATGCAGCCCACTCATATTTGCTTGGGATAAGCTCTGAGGCTCCTTCAGTTGACGGTTTAGTTTTACCCATACCACAATTTTTTAGGCTTCCTTTAACCATTCCAGGGCTCCCCTTCCCACCAATCGTAATCCATATTTTGGGGATAATCTTCCTTGTTGAGGTTGTTTTGTTGCTTATAAGACGTTTAACCGTGAAAAAGGTTGCTGCAATATCAAAGTTTGATGTTGTTTTTGACTTGGTTATGTTGATTTGTGGTGGTGTTGTTGGTGTAACTATGGGTTTTATAGGTCCACTACCAATACTTGTTGCTATCCACGGGATAATCGCCCACATCTACTTTATATGTATCCCATGGACATTCTACACCCACATTATTGGTGGGATGCCTTTTTCAGCAATTGCTTCTGGAGTTAGAAAAGCTAGGTTGGGGGTTTAAAAATATGAGTGAGGAAAAAGTTTTTGTTCCTGTAGACAACCTTAGAAAACTACATCTAATCTATAGTGACACATGCTCAACCTGTGGTATTTGCGCAGACTACTGTCCAACCTACCTAACAACAAAAGACCCGGAATTAATCCCTGGAAAAAAGCATGAGTTTGCTTTAAAGCTTATCAACGCACAAAAAAGCTTTTTACGTATGATTTTCGGACCTAAACCTGTTGATGTTAAAGAGTTAAGGGAAAAGGTTAACCACCTTTATACATGCACTCTTTGTGGTAGATGTAGTGAGGTATGCAGTTACAATGTTGACCTCCACTCTTTATGGGCAAATCTAAGAGTTTCGATTTTTAAGGCTGGTTTTGCACCTGAACCTTTAAAGGCTCTTAGAGACACCATAAAAAATGCTAAGGATCCTTATGGTGCAGGTTTGGATATGAGAACTTTTTGGGTTAGACGTGCAAGGTTGAGGAGTGTTCCTGTGAAGGATAAGGCTAATGTAGTTTTTTTTGTTGGTTGTGTAACTGCTTTAAGGGCTCAAACTCGTATGGTGGCTGCTTCAATAGCACAAATTTTGTCTTTTTTGGGTGAGGATTGGACTTTGCTTGGTGACAAGGAGTGGTGTTGTGGTTCTCCTATTATGATGGCTGGGGATGAGGAGACAGCTAAAGAGTTTGCTGAGCATAATGTTGAGGTTATTGAGGAGAAACATGCTGATACTGTTGTTGTTGGTTGTGCAAGCTGCTACCGTATGTTAAGATGGGAGTATCCAACCCTTTTAAGACGTAGACCAAGGTTTGAGGTTTTACATATAGTAGAGCTTTTAGACCGTTATTTGGAGGAGGGAAAACTTAAACCTGTTAAATCTGATGTTCCTGTCACCTACCATGACCCATGTGAGCTTTCACGTTTAGGTGGGGTTATAAAGGAGCCTAGAAGAATAATTAAAGCCTTAACAAACAATTTTGTGGAGCTTCCTGAGAATGGTGTTGATACTAGGTGTTGTGGTGGGGGAGGTTTACTTCAAGCCTTCAACAATGAGCTTAGGGTTAAGATAGCTATGGAGAGGATTAGGCAAGCTGAAAAGGTTGGAGCAAAAATAGTTACTTCCGCATGTCCAGCATGTAAGCTTGCTTTACTTGATGGTGCAAACAGTCTTGGGAGTAGTGTGGAGGTTTTGGATATAGTTGAGCTTTTAGCTAGACAGTTGCAGCTCCAACCAAAATGAGAGAAGTCTTATGGAGATTTTTACCCTTAAAAGCTATTGGAGCCTAATAAAACCTAAAATTGTTTTAGCTATGCTTTCCCTATATTTTGCCCCCCTACTTGCAAACTTAGATTTGGCTTTTTCATCCTTAAACCTCTTCTACTATTTTTTAGGGTTTGTTGGTGTTTTTACATCTGTTGGTGGTGCAAACGCTCTTAACTGTTATCTTGATAGGGATATTGACCTTTTAATGGTTAGAACTAGGAGAAGACCTCTCCCCCTAGGAAAAATAAAACCTAACCATGCACTATTTTTTAGTTTAACCCTCCTAGGTTTTGCTTTCACTCTCTCTGTTATAGCATGTTTAACCTTAAGCCCTATTCCCATGGTTTTACTGTTTGTTGGTGTGTTATGCTATATTTTACTTTACACTATTGTGGGTAAAAGAAGGAGTTGGTTAAACGTTTTTCTTGTTTCCCCAGCAAACGCATGTCCTGTTTGGCTTGGATGGTTTTTAGCCTTTAAATCCATAAACCTCCACGGTTTTATTCTGGGGGTGCTTGCAGCCTTATGGGGTCCCCTCCACCTATGGATTATAGCCTACATATATTCTCAAGACTATAGGAGAGCTGGGATACCTATGCTTCCTGTTTTGGTTGAACGTAAAAAAAGTGTTTTAACTATTTTTGGTGTGACTATGCTTCTGGTTTTAGCCTCTTATATTCCCTATTTTTTAGGTTTTAATAGTTTTGTTTATTTAGCCACAATAACAGTCTTAAACCTTTTAATGGTTTATTTTGCTGTTAAGTTTCTTCTAGACCCTAAAGGTAGGAATGGTTGGAGGCTTTTTAAGTTAACAGCACCCTACATAATCCTTATTCTTTTCATGTCAACCATAGACCTTAGGTTTACAGTTTTTCCAGTCTAAGTCTGAGGGAGAAACTTAAAAACCTAAACATTTAAAATTTAGGATTAAAATTCAATATCTAATCCTAGCGGGGATAGATTTCGGGTGTAAAGCTTAACATAAAAAAGGAGGATTTAGCTTAATGGAAGAACCTAGAATTGGTGTTTTTATTTGTAGGTGTGGTGGAAACATTTCAAACTGGGTTGATGTTGAAGCTGTTGCTGAGGCTGTAAAAGGAGAGGAAAACGTTGTTTTTACAACTGTTGACACCTATATGTGTTCAGCACCATCCCAAAAGATGATTCAAAATAAGATTAAAGAGTGTAATCTTAATAGGGTTGTTGTAGCCTCATGTAGTCCAAAAGTTCATGAGGCAACCTTTAGAAGATGTGTTGCTGAAGCAGGATTAAACCCATACTATTTTGAACATGTAAACATTAGAGAACAATGTTCATGGGCTCACATGAAAGATGACATAAAAGAAAACACTAGGAAAGCTATAGACCATGTTCGTGGAGGAATTTTTAGAGCAAGATATCTTGAACCATTAGAGGAGAGAAGGGAAAAAGCCCACAAATCTGTCCTTATCATTGGTGGAGGGATTGCTGGAATATCCGCTGCTTTAACACTTGCAGATTCAGGCTACCAAGTTCATATGGTTGAAAAAGAGCCTACCATAGGCGGACATATGGCCATGTATGGAAGGGTTTTCCCTACAATGGATTGTGCGCAATGTATACTTACACCAAGAATGGCTGATTGTGCAGTAAATCCAAACATCAAACTTTACACTTACTCTGAGGTTATGGAGGTAACAGGTTCTCCTGGAAACTTTCATGTTAAAGTTTTAATGAAGCCAAGATATGTTGACCCTGAAAAATGTCGTGGTTGTGGAGCATGTGCAGAAAAATGTCCATGGACTAAACCTTCAGAGTTTGACCTTGGATTAGGCTTGAGAAAAGCCGTCTATAGACCTTTCCCCCAAGCTGTTCCAAACATTTACCTTATAGACCCTGAAATTTGTGCATATATCAAGACTGGGAAGTGTGGTATATGTCAGCAGGTTTGTCCAACAGGTGCAATAAACTTCGAGGATAAAGAAAAAATTGTTGAGGTTGATGTTGGAGTAATAATTGTTGCTACAGGCTTCGACCTTATAGATATCGAGAATAGGTATCCCGAACTTGGATATGGAAGATACCGTGAGGTTGTTACAGCCTTACAGGTTGAAAGACTTTTATCTTCAACAGGTCCAACTAAAGGATACTTAAAGGTTCCCGGAGACCCCAGAAAACCTATGGAATGGAGAGATGCGAAAAAGATAGCCTATATTTCATGTGTTGGTTCTAGAGACCCGCATAGAGGTGTACCTTATTGCAGTAAGGTTTGTTGTATGTATACGCTTAAACATGCTAAGCTTATTAAGGAGCTTTTCCCTGATGTTGAGATTTGGTATTACTATATCGATGTTAGGGCTGCTGGTAGAGGTTATGAAGAGTTTTATGAGGAGGTTCAGAAAGCTGGATTAAACCTTGTTAGAGGTAAGGCTGCTGAAGTTTATAAGGCTGAAAACAATGGAAGACTTATTGTTAGGGCTGAAGATACCCTGCTTGGAATGGTTTTTGAAAACGATTTTGATATGGTTGTTTTGTGTCCTGCTCTTATTCCAGGTAAAGGATTAACTGATATTGTTCAAAAGTTGAAGATTCCTATTAGTGTAGACGGTTTTATAACTGAGAAACATCCGAAGCTTAATCCTGTAAGCACCTTAAAGGAAGGTATATATGTTTGTGGTTGTGCTATTGCACCAAAAGATATTAGAGATTGTGTTTCTGAGGCTTGGGGTGCCGCAGCAAAGGTTAACGAGTTTCTTGGTGAGGGAGAGGTAAAGATAAAACCTGAAAAGGTTCAGGTTAATCTAGACCTATGTAATGGTTGTGGTAGGTGTGTTGAAATCTGCCCTGTTGAGGCGATAAGGCTTGAGAATGGTAAGGCTGTGGTTGATGTTTATGCTTGTAATGGTTGTGGTGCATGCATCCCGGAATGTGAACCTGGAGCATTAGACCTAAAAAACTCAACAGAAAAACAGTTATATGCACAAATTGAGGGAATTCTGAAAGAGAAAACAGATAAACCAGTGATTTTAGCTTTTCTGGATGATGAGACTGCCTACACAACAGCAGACCTTTTAGGCTCTACAAGGGACTTTTATCCAACCTCAATTCGGATTGTTCGTGTACCATCATCTGCAAGAGTTGGCTTAAAACATATTCTTTACGCTTTTGCTTGTGGTGCGGATGGTGTGCTTTTAGCTGATGGTGGTGAGGGTTCAGGCTCCTATCCTGAAGTTGCAAAAATAACAGAAAAAAGACAACGTGAATATAAGGGGTTTATGAGAAAATATCGGATTGAACCTCTACGTTTACGTTCTGCTGAAGTATATATTTCAGCACCAAGATTCCTAGGTGAAATCTTTAGAGTTTTTGCAAGCACCATAGAAGAAAGAGGAAAACTTTCAGACCAAATAAGAGAAAAAATTAAAGCAGAATACAAACAAAAAACAGCCTAAAAAATAAAAACTTTTAATCTTTTATTTTAAGTGTTAGTTAAGGATAGGCTCTAACCCTTAAAAGTATGTGAGTATATGGTATTAGTTTTTGTGGTTTCACTATGGCTTGGAGAATCCTTGATATTGGGATAGTTGATGGGCCGACAAGCACCTCCATTTTTGAGGCTGTCGGAATAAAATGTTCTAGGGGAGTTTCACCTAACACAATAATTTTTTGGAGAGTTAATCCTCCATGTGTTTATGTTGGTTACCACCAAATTGTAAAAAAAGAGGTTAACCTAGAAACATGTAAAAAGCTTGGATTTCATGTGGTTAGAAGAATTTTGGGTGGAGG
>NJEB01000020.1 GCA_002254975.1 Candidatus Hecatellales archaeon ex4484_218
TACTATTAAACAAGGGAGAAATTAAACATGAAATCTTTTACGATAACGGAGGAGGAAAATTTCATTAGAGTTGCGGTAAGAGGTCTTTGTAGGTCAATTATTTTGTGGGTTGTAAACCAAAAACCGGTTTCAGGTTATGGGTTACTTAAAGAAATTAAAAGATTAACTGGTCAAAAACTTCCAACAGGTATTCTTTATCCATTACTTTATGAGCTTGAAAACAAAAAACTTATTAAGGGAGAATGGAAGGGGAAAGGGAAAAGAAGGATAAAATATTATTCCATAACTAAGAAAGGAAAAAATTTTTTGTTTAAAGTAAGAAAATTTTTTGGTGAAATGCCAATAAAAGAAATGTTTAAAGAATTTTTGGAAGAATAATTTAAACTTTTGTTTTTTGAAGATTGTTTTATACTTTGATGGATGGAATAAGAGCAATTTCTTCCTTGATTTTTCTTTTTTCAGCAAGTTTTTCTTCGAAGAATTTGGTTGCATGTTTGTTAGCGTAGGTTGAAATAAACCAAACAAAAAACTTTATGAAGAATCTTGTCACCAAATTATTTCCCCTACTATATTCTTCGGCGAGAGCCTTCATCCACTTCATGTCATGTTTCCAGACAGTCCTGTAAAGCTCAATGTGGTATGGTTTTGCATCCTCAATAAACCTCATCTTTTTCTGGCTAGAATCCTCTTGAAATGGAACATATAAGAGTGGTGTGATCAAACTTTTGTACGGATAAAGTTTTTCAACCAACTCTGTTGTTTTTATCACATCATCCTCTGTTTCGCCTGGAAGGTTTACGATGATTGTAGCGCATGGAACCAAATTTAAATCTGCACAAATTGCGAATGCCTGTTCCACAACTTCAGGCCACTGGGAAGGTTTAAACGGGTAGGGTTTTTTCTCCATATGCATCTCTACTAGACGTGGGCTTCCTGTTTCTATTCCTGTCTGGAAGGCCATCCATTGTTGGTTCAGCTTTGACAGAGTCATCTCAACAACCGTCTTTGCTGTTTTAGGGTAGGCTGCAATAGAAACCAAAGCAATATGGCTTGGCCCAAGACTCTGTATTCCTTCAGCCTCTAAGGTTTTCTGGAAAAGTTTAACAACCTTTTCATGTTTAACCGTAAAGTCGTAGGAGCCATATCTAAGTATGTCTTCTGCATGAAGACAGATTTGGTTCTGCCCAAACTTTAGATTTGTCTCCACATCTTTGAGTATATCTTCTAGCTTTCGATGTCTAAGCTTTCTTAGGGTTGGCGCACAAAATCGGCATCCACGACCACAACCACGTGAAACCTCAACAACACCACCAACAGTAGCTCCCTTCAAAAGCGGAATCTGGTCTATACTTGGAACCTCATCAAATCTTGATTTAATCCTCATAGGTGTTTCTAAGTTTTCTTCCTCCAAGATTCTTTTGAAAAGTTTTGGTGCAACTATTTCACCTTCACCTTCAACAACAAAATCTATCCCGTAACGTTTCATCACATCTAAGCCTACCTGCCATGCACCAGGACCACCAACAACAACCTTAACTCCTTTATTTCTCGCCTTCTGGATAACCTCACTTGTAACCAACCTTCTAAACTGCCAAGCTGTATAAGATTCTTCATGAATTAAACCATAAGGCCCGGACATGGTGGTTGAAGCTGGACCCATACCTAAAGGGTCGATAGCTTCAATTCCAACAATCCTGGTTTTCTCACCAATAACTTTATCCAAGATTTCAGGTGGAGAAACAACCAATTCTTCAGATGAAACAACACCATTTTCAATTAAAGATGCTTCAATTTTTCTTAAACCTTGAGGTGCAAGTACAGCTTTACCATCAGAGCCGGCCTTCACAGGTTTAAAAACAAACCTAAAAAGTAACCATGGAGAAGTTAAAGGATAACCTTTAGGTGGACTAGTAGCAATAAATCCGTAAAATAAACCTTTTCCATAATTGCTCATCAACGTTCTGTCAGCTGTTAAAACAACCTTATAACCCTCCATTTCATGCAACCCTTAATATTTAGGTTTTTAAATCATTTGGAAATTGATATATCATTAGATTTAAGTTTTAACCTAGCTTAATATAAACAAGCATATTTTTAACAGAAAAAACAAAAAATAATTTCAACAAGCATCGGTTGTAGACGGAATTTTTATTAAGTTTGATGTTTTGATCTACCAAAAAGGGGAAAATTTAGGGTTGGAATGTAATTTAAAATGGAGGAAAAGTTTGTGGTAATTTGAGGTTAAATGGTGTTAAATATTGTCTCATTTAAAGATAAGTGTTCTTATTCCGGTTTTTAGGGAAAGTAGCTTGCTTGAGTCGTTACTTGAATGTTTAATGGGGGACCCGTATCCGTTAAAAGAGGTAATATGTGTTATAGATAATCCAACTGAAAAAAGTTTGATGATTGTTAAAAAATTTGATGGTAAGGTTAAATTTATTCTTAATGGGCATAGAATTGGAAAGGTTAATGCGTTAAATGAGGCTTTTAACCATTCAACAGGGGATGTTTTACTTTTTCTTGATAGTGATATTAAGTTACCGGAAAACTTAAACAGTTTTCTTGAGGAAGTTGTTAAAGAAATAAAAGATGTTGACCTGTTAGATATAAAAAAGAAGACAATTAGAGATTCTTTTATTGCAAAAATAACCCATTATGATTATCTTTGTAATTCTACAACCAACTGGTTTTTTTCTAAAACATTAAGAAGATGTTTAGGGTTTAATGGTGCGGCTTTTGCAATAAAAAGAAAGGCTTTTGAAAATTTGGGTGGGTTTAGAAGAGTTATTTCTGAAGACCTAGACCTTGGAACACGTTCTTTTCTTGAAGATTGTAAATTTAAACAAGCTGAAAAACTTGAAGTTTACACAAAGGTTCCTTCAACCCTTAAAGCATGGTATAGGCAAAGAAAACGTTGGGGAATAGGTTTAGCTTCATGGATAAAAGAAAACTATAAAACTTTAGCAAAAATTATGGTTAAATTTCCAAAAACATTAATACCCTCAATTTTTATTATTTCACCTTCCATCATCCTTTTTCTTATAAGTATCTTTATTCCAACTGTTATCTCTTATGAAAGTTCAACAATCCTACTTTTAACATTTTTATCTTCAAAATTAGGGTTTTTAATTCCACCAACCCTTCTAGTTTTTCTTGCAGTCCTCCTCATAAAAAACCTAACCTTACTTTTAGTAAGCCTTCTAGCATCAACCCTTTTCTACTATGTTACAGCAAAAAAATTAAATTATAGGTTTAACCCAGCAGAATTTCTAGTTTTTTACTTATTCCTATCACCCTTATGGCTTCTAATAACAGTTACAAACCTAATAAAAGTATTTCTCCAGCCAAACAAAATAAAAATAGACTGGAAAGTTTGATAAAAATTTAAAAACATTAATTTAAAAACACTTTTGTAGAAAAAACTTTTAAATCTACGTTAAACTATTTTTTGATGAAAAAATAGGAAAGCTCCGGTAGTATAGCCCGGTTAAGTATACCGGCCTTTCGAGCCGGTGGTCGCGGGTTCAAATCCCGCCCGGAGCATCAAAATTGAAGGTTCAAATCTCCAAACCACAAAATTACCTAAAATTTTTATGATTGTTGAAAAAAGGAAAAGTTATAAAACTTGTTGTGGGAATAATTCTTCTTTTAATTGGAATTTTAATGTTAACTGGAAAAATTTAGGTTGGTTTCTTTTTTGGAAGGATAATTGTAACCCAAGCCATGCAAACTTTTTCAGTTTTTGATGGGTCCTCCTTAAATTTTTGAAGAATCAACTCTAAATCTAAACAAAATTCTTCATTTATAACATATTTTTTAACAACTTTTCCGGTACATGTTAACGTAGAACCTGCAGGAACAGGTCTTAACATTCTAATTTTTCTTTTACGTATCCATGTGTGGGGGCCACCCCAACTTGTAATAACCTTATCAACAAACCCCTCAAAAACCATGGTATTTAGGTAAATATTTTCAATACCTTGAGCTTGAGCATATTCAGGGCTAAAAAAGGCTGGGAAAAAATCTCTAGTAGCTGCTACACTTTGAATAACTCTTCTGTAGGTTATAGGAAGTTTAACCTCTGGAATAATTTCATTTTCTTTAACATCTTCCCAGTAACGAAACCTATAATTTATTTTTCTCATTTTTCTTCCACCCTGAAACGGAAGGTTACATTTTTAATTTTTGCTACAATTTCACCTTTATGGTTTCTAATTGTTCTTAAAATAGTGATAAAGTAACCTAGCCCAAGATGAGTTTTCTTTTCTTCAGTTATCTCGATTATTTCATCTTGGTAGTTTAAATAATCTCCAATATAAACAGGTTGAAAAAACTCTGTTTCAGTTTCAACATTTATAAAGGTTTCAGCTGGAAGTGGAATTTCTAATGCTAAAAATTTTGGTTTAGATTTTTCTTTTGGTCTCCAGATAGGTGGTAAAGTTAGGGATAGCATTAAACCAGGTGGACATATTAATCCACCCCATTGTTTTTTTGCGTAAGATTCATCCCAATAACTAGGATTATCATCTTCCAACATTTCACAATAAAATCTTATTCTTGAAATATCTACAGGTTCTTCAACAAAATAGGTTTCACCTTTTTTTCCAACCCATTTTTTTGCTTCTTCATAGGTTCCAACTTTTATTGAGCCAAGAAATTTAACATCTTCCTCGTATTTTTTTAGGATTTTCTTTTTTTCTTCAGTTACATCCAACATTTTAACATCATTCAGGGAGAATCCTGTTTTAAACTGTTAAAAACTCTTTCTATAAAAATTTTTGGTTGGAAAAGAGTTAAGTATAACTTAATCTTCAACATTTTTCAAAGGTTTGGTGGGGGTTAAAGTTTGGATATTTCCCGGATGACGGAAGAACAAAAAATGATTGTAGGCTTTACCAAGGATTTTGCAAAAAAATTTAACCGGGAATATTGGCTTTCAAAAGCTAGAGTTAGAGAATTTCCTGTGGAGATGTGGAAAGAACTAGGTAAAAGTGGATATATTGGAATGATGGTTCCAACAGAATATGGTGGTGCTGGTTATGGTTTAAACGAGTTAAGAATACTTCTTCAAAGTTTAGCTGAGCAGGGTTTAGTTACGCTTGCATTTATAACTCATCCTATGGGTCAAATTTTGCTTGTTAGACATGGAACTGAAGAGCAAAAAAGAAAATATCTTCCAAATATGTGTAGTGGAGAAAGCTATTTTAGTTTTGCAATAACTGAGGCTGATGCTGGAACTAACTCTTACAAAATTAAAACTTTTGCTGAACGTGAAGGAGACCACTATGTTTTAAATGGGCAAAAAGTTTTCATTAGTGGTGCTAAAGAATCTGACCATATGGTCGTTATTGCAAGAACAAAACCTTACGAGGAAGTTAAAGACATAGATAAAAGAAAAGGTTTTAGCATTTTTATTGTTGATACAAAAGCTAAAGGGTTAAGCATGGATGAAATTGAAACGGATTTGTTGATGATCCCTGAAAAACAATATATCGTATATTTTGATAATGTTAAGGTTCCTGTTGAAGACCGTGTTGGAGAGGAAGATAGAGGATTCTTCTATCTTTTTGACTTGCTTAATGTTGAAAGAATTGTAACTGCATGTACATGTATAGGTGTTGGAAAATATGTGCTTAACAAGGCTGTAAATTATGCTAAGGAAAGAATAATTTTTGATGACCCTATCGGGGCTTATCAAGCTGTTCAGCATCCGCTTGCAAGGTCTTATGTAAATCTTGAACTTGCAGAATTGGTAACTGAAAGAGCAGCTACAGCTTTTGACAACAAAGAAAATCCACAAATTGTTGGTAAATATACTAATATAGCAAAACTTGTAGCTTCAGAATTCGCATACAAAGCTTGTGATGTAGCAATTCAAGTTCATGGAGGTTATGGTTTTGTTACCGAATATGACATCATAACCTGTCTAGCATGGTTAAGAACAGCAAGAGTAGCGCCAGTCAACAATGAAATGATCTTAAACTTTATTGGGCAACATATACTTGGACTCCCAAAAAGCTACTAAACACCCAAATTTATCCTAAACATACAAAACAGGACTAAATGGAAAAATTTGTAAACTTATTATTGATGTATAACATTTTACTAATATCATACATAAAAAATTAATTTTTGTGATGTAATATGTTATTAAACTGTACCACACTGTCACACTAAAAATTAAATTTTTACTGTTTTTGAGGATTGTTTATTGGTTTTCAGCATAATCAAATTTTTAGGATTTTTGGGGTGGTGGTTGTTTTTGGTGGGCCCGTCCGGATTTGAACCGGAGACCAACAGGTTATGAGCTTCGACTTACTCTGTCGCTCTTTTAGGCTGGATGTAACCTAGCTGAGCTACGGGCCCAGTCAAAAAATTGAAAGGAATGTTTTCTATTTTAAGTTTTTCTAGGGATTTTAAAAATTTTTTGCTGTTTCCTGTTTTTCTTTTTCCTTGATTTTTTCCAGTTCTTTTTCAAGAAACTCCTTGTATTTTGTTAAAAGTTTTTCTTGAGTTTCAAGAGAAAATTTTTTAAGGTTTTCATGGAAAAACTTTGTTAAACCTACTATTTTATCTAAGGTTTCCTCAACAAGAATTTTTCCTGTTGTTAATGCGTTAAACCCTAATTTTCTTAAAACCTCTAACTGTTTATCGATTTGCTCCTGAATTTTTACGTATTGGGTTAAAGTTTCTTCACCTTTAGATGTTATCTTAAATTTTCCTTCAGCAACCTCTTCTATCAAGTTTTCAGATAAAAGTCTACCAAGCAAAGGATAAACAAGTCCTGGTGAAGGTTTCCAAGCACCTCCACTTCTTTTTACAGCCTCATCAATTATTTCTTTTCCAGTCATAGGTTTTTCTTTGAGTAGGTGGAGAATGTAGAACCTTGAAAATCCTCTGGGGACTGTACTGTATACTTTTGCCATTTGGTTTCACCTATATCTCTAGAGATATCGCTAGAGATATATAAACCTTCCCATTCTTTTACCGTCACACAACATAGAATTTGTTCATAAAAAATTCTTAAAGAATTAAAAGGGTGATTAAATTATTCTAATTTTAGGATAACCGTAAACTTCCCCAATAGTTTTAAAGTCAATATCTTTGGTGATTATTTCCTTAACTCCATTAGCCAAAGCTATTCCAAATTTAAAATATTCATTAGTCTAGTAGATTTCTAAGAATCTTCTCTCCTCAACAACACCTTTTTACGGTCTTTTAAAATCTCTTTCTCAATTTCCATCCAAACATTCACATCCCTAAACACACCAAAAAAAGCCGATAAATCCATCCTTCTACGTTTTAAAAGCCCCATAATAACATCACTGAAACTTTCACCATTAAATTAGAAACCAAGAAACCATAAAGAATAGCATGTTTTAAATATTAAACTCAAAACCACATTTTGGGC
>NJEB01000021.1 GCA_002254975.1 Candidatus Hecatellales archaeon ex4484_218
CCCATACATACCTCCAAGAATAAACACAGAAGCCTCAAATCCAGTCATAATTATGGCAAAAACCTTATTTGCAGCAGTAAAAACAGCTCTATCCCTAGGTTTAGACATGTCAAGTTGAATAATTTTTGAACCTACAAGAAGTTGAAGAACTAAGCCTGCAGTTACAATAGGCCCTATCCCCAACTCCATTAAGGTGCCTCTTCTTGAGGCAAAAATTACCCTCATCATTCCAAAAGGGTCACCTGGAAGAGAAGGAACACCGTAAAGAGGAATTTCAGCCATTACAAGATAAATAGAAACAACAATAGCTGTCCAAAATATTTTTTCTGTGAATGGAACTCTTTTAACAGGTTTTTTAACTTCAGGAATTCCTCTTGCTAAACTTGCAAAAGCTTCAATACCTTTTCCAGCCATGAAAGCTCCCCTTTTAGCTTTCAAGCTTAACTAATTGACCACCAACATCTTGAATTTTTTTCTCAGCTAACTTTGAGTAAAATTTTGTTTTTACTATTAAAGGTTTTGAAACTTCACCTTCACCCAACAATTTTTCATATCCAAGCTTTTCCAAGTCAACAACATATTTTCCTTCCTCCATGTTAAGCTTATTTTCTTCAACTAACCTATCAACCAACTCGTCCAGTTCACCAAGATTTATTGTTTTTAATTCACCTCTACTTGTGGGACATCTAAACCCTCTTCTACTAAAATAGTCAGGCTCATATTTTACGATGTAAGTCCATTTATGTTTATGTCCACCAGCCTTACCTCTACCACCTTTCATCCCATGTTTTCTATGCTGGCCAATCTGACCCCAACCATGGGTTCTTGAACCACGAAGTTTCCTTGTTTTTCTTAGTTTATGAGGCATCAGAAAACCTCCAACCTACATCATTTTCTCCAACAATTTATTTATTTCTTCACCTCTATAACCTAACTCTCCATCTTCAGAAAAACTTCGTTTTAAAGTTTTTTTAAACCCACCGGATGGAGGATGAAGACGAAAAACTGGTTTCACACCATCTAAATCTTTCAATTTTAATTTTAAAGAATAAATTTTTTCAGCAATCTCCTCCAAATTTTTAAATCCAAGATTTTTTACATATTCATCTGTTAATTTTTTTCCACCTACAATTTCCCCACGTTCTCTTAAAAGTTTAAGGATTGTTTCTTTTGAAACTTCCCCCCACGTAATATAATCTTTTGCTTTTTGAAGCATCCCTAAATATTGGGGACTAGGAAAAATTAAGGTTGCATGGTTTATCTTGTTTAAACGTAGAAGTTTAAGTGTTTGTTTAACATCTTTCCTTACATTTATTGTTCCTCTAATCCTAACAACCGCAATACATCTATTTTGAGGTTTAACCAAAAAATTCACCTAGCCCAATCTTTGGGTGTTACAATTTTATAGGTGTTTTTTAAAGCTTCATAAACAGCAAATGCAAGAGAGGTTGTTGTGCTGGTTGCACCATAACTTCGAGACCAACAATCTTTAACCCCGGCAAGTTTTAAAATTGTTGAAGCAATTCTGTTAGCCACTATTCCAAGCCCTCTAGGTCCAGGTAAAAGTTCAACTTTAACACTTCCACATTTACCCATGGTTTTAAAGGGTAAAGAATGAGGTTTTCCACATCCACATTCCCAACTTCCACAACCTCTAACAACAGGTATAAGGTTTAATTTAGCATACATAGTTGCTTTTTCAATAGCAATTCTAACCTGTTTAGCTTTCCCAGTACCCACACCAACAAACCCATCCTCATTTCCAACAGCAACTACAACTCTAAATCTAGATTGTTCACCAGCATCAGTTTGTTTTTGAACAATACCCATATCTAAAACTTCTTGACGAAGATTGGGTAAAAGTCTATCAACAACCTCTGCTTCCTGAATTCTATAACCTTGAGCAAAAACTTCATCCATAGAAACAATTTTACCTTCAAGAATAAGTCTACCTAATTTTGTTTTTGGAACCCATTCTTTTTCAACAGCCATTCCAGTTTTTTCCTCCATAAACAACTTAGTAAACTTAAATTTTAGGTAAGATTTAAGTTTACCCTAATATGAACCCGTTCTTTCCAGATTGCGTTTTACAAAAAACCATATAAACATTTCGTGTTTAACATTATTGAAAAGCTTTTTCTATGTTTTGTTTAACCTCCTCAAAATGTTCAGGAAGTTTATCTGGAGTTAAACCATTTTTTAAATATTGGGAAAACTTACGTTCCTTTTCCATAGGGTCTTCTATTTTTTCCCAATAGTTTGCTATATGTTCACCTTTAATCCTATCCTCTGAAGGAAAAATACCATTACCATGAGGAACATAAATTCCAGCATCTAAAACACCTTTTAACCCAGCATAAATTCTTGAACCTTTAACAGGCTTTTTAACACCAACATCTAAAATTGCCTCCTTTAATTCTGCTTTTTTAGCTTTTAAACCTGCAAGAAAACCTGTTAAGTAGGCTGCTGGAAGATTTCCACATGGAGCTTTCCAACCATACTTTGAAAGTTCTTGAGAGGTTGCTGAAACAAGTATTCGGTCACCCTCCAACTCAGCTTTGGCAAATTGAACAATGGAATGGGAAAGAGTACATCTAACAATAACTCTTATTTTTCCAGATTTAATCAGTTCTTTACGTTGATAATAATCTGTTTTTCCTTCTCTTCTTCTTCGGAAAGGTACATGGTAGGTTGAATCTTTAGCCACTACCTAGGTTTCCTCCTATAAAGTTTTTCAGATTCAATATATTGAAGCAGATGAGCTTTACTCTTAAAAACACCACCTTTAGCTAACCTATACAATCTACGATAGGTTTGGGTTGTTATTGCTTTACTTTCAACCAACTCCCTAAGTTTTTTTCTTAAAGCCCGAATAGTTTGAATCCAACGTCTTTTCCTAGGTAATCTAGCATATTTTGCACCTTTTCTGCTTCCATGACCCCTTCTTTTACCCTTTTTTCTTTTTTCATGTCTAATTCTTGCTCTTCCACGACTAATCCCCTTAACAGGTTTAGCTTGAATTACACCATCCTTAATCAATCTTTCAATTTCTTTTCTTGTTATTGCACCCTCAACATCCTCAATTTTTTCAGGGTCAATCCAAACTCTATGCCTCCCAACCTTCAATATTTTTGCTGCAATCTCACGTTGAGTTTTAAGACTCATTTCTCCTCAGCCTTCTCCTCTTCCTCCACACCCTTAATTTTAGCTTTGACCTTCCGAGAAGGATTTAAAATTGTTAAACCAGCTTCTTTTGCTGCTTTCTCAATTTCAATTCTTTTTCTAAGCCCAACAGTATGAGCAATTCTTACTGCATGAATTTCAGGATTTAATCCTTTTAAATCCTCAATCTTATAAACTAAAACTTCAGATAATCCAGAGGGATGAAGCCCCCTAATCTCTTTGGGGGTTCTATAACCTACATTAGGCATAACATGGTAACCTTTACGTTTAAGCCTCATTTTACTATCAATACCTTTAGGTTTTCTCCAACCAGTTTCTAACCTTTTATATCGCCAAGACTCCTGTCTAACAAAATCTGGAACATTTCTCCTAAACTTTCTAATTTTTTTAACTAAAGTTTTTCTGGATTTACTTTTTTGACTCAACCACTCATACCCTCAGTTTTTTCGTAGATGTAAATTCCATCAAGAAAAACTCTTGGGTCTTTTTTCTTGATTTTTGTGGCTTGTTGAATGTTTGCTGCTGTTTGGCTAACTGCTTCAAGGTCTAATCCTTGGACTTCAACATCATCTCCTTTTACAATAACTTTTACATTACCAACAATTTTAGCTATTCGAGGTGACCTTTCACCTATAAAATTTTCAATAAGAATTTTGTCTCCGGAAACTTTAACATTAATAGGAAAATGAGAATAAACTTTTTTTAACTTGTAAGTAAAACCCTTAGTTACACCTTTAACCATATTTTTTATGTGGGTTGAAATTGTACCTACAATAGCCTTATCAGTTCGTTTAGAACCTAAACTTTTAACAACAATTTTATCCCCAACTAACTCAATATGAACCTTAGCATGGGAAAAATCTTTTTTAAGTTCACCTAAAGGACCTTTAACAGTTAAAATTTTACCCTCAAGTTTTACTGTTACCTCTGAAGGTATGGATACAAACCTTTCCTCAGTAAGAATACTAGCCAAAAATTTTCAACCTCCCTATTATTCAGTATACGTAGGCTAAAAGTTTACCTCCAACATGATTTTCAACAGCCTCTTTATGGGACATTACACCTTTAGGTGTTGAAATTATAAGAATACCCATATCTTTAGCTGGAAGATACCTTTTTTCAAAAAACTCCATTTCCTTAATTTTTACGGAATATCTTGGCTTAATTACCCCACATTTGTTTATTCTTCCAAGTAACTGAATTCTAAACTTACCTGCTCTTCCATCATCAATAAATTCAAATTCACCTATGTAACCATGTTTTTGAATAACTCTTAAAACATTTCCAATAAGCTTGGAAGCTGGAGCAACTACACATTCACGTTTATTTCTTAACTCATTGTTGAGGATTGTTGAAAGACAATTAGCTAAAGGGTCATTTAATACCATGAAATCACCCAAGCTTTACCTATACTTTTTAAAGCCAAGTTTTTGAGCAACCTCCCTAAAACATTGTCTGCAAAGATAAAGACCAAGTCTTCGTACAATGGGACCATAAGCACCACATCGACGACATGGACGACTACCCTTCCCATACTTTCTTTCTTTTTTAGGTTTCTGTTTCATTTCTCTATCTCACCTTTCCAAAATTTCCAAACCAAAAACATCCTTTAAAAAACATATTGTTTCCTCAACAGTAACCCTATGTTTAGCTCCAACCCTAGACCTACGTCTTTTTCTTTCCTTAACCCTATAACCAGGTTTACCCATAGTTACACAAACATCCATACCAATAATCCCAAGTTCAGGCTCATATTTTACTCCAGGAAGTTCTATATGTTCTTTAATTCCAAAAGAAAAATTTCCATTTTTATCAAAACATGAACGGGAAAGTTTATTTCCAACAGCTATAAAAGCTTTTTTCAAAAATTCTATTGCTTTTTGTTTTCTTAAGGTAACCAAACATGCTATAGGTTCACCCCTTCTAATCCCAAAATCTTTAATTGTTCTTTTAGCTCTCCTAAAGCATGGTTTTTGACCTGTTAATTTTTCTAAGATTTTTGAAGCTTTTTCTAAAGGTTCACCAGACCTACCAACAGAAACATTAACAGTTACCTTTTCAATTCTAGGTTTTGTCATCGGATTTTTTTCCCATTTCTCATGAATTTGCTCACAAAAAGCCATCAGTAAATTTAACCTCCCTCAGGAAGCAAAATTTCAGGTGATTCTTTACCAACAACAAAAACATAATCAGGTATAGTGTTATATTCAACTCCATCTTTACCCTTAATTTTAACCGTTCTAAGCTTTCTTTTCTTATAGGGTGTATCCTCAATTTCTGTTAGAATTCCATGCTTACCAACATTTTTCCCTCCAATAACAACGGCATACATACCCTTCTCAAATTTTAAATGGTCAAGTATCTGGTTGTTTGAAAGGTCTATTTTTAAAACATCCAAAACTTTATATCCGTTTCCTCCAGTTTCTTCAGGTCTTAAAAGAAGATTTCTTCCATCATGAAGATTAAGCTGAATTTTTCCACCTTTAACAGTTTTTTTATTTTCAATTCTACAAAGTTTAAAGGTTTTTTCTTTATCATTTATAGGTTGAAAAGTAAACATACGATGAGTGCTTGGAACAACCCTATACACCTTATTTAAGGCTGGAATTTCAACAACATCCATAAGTCCAACAGGAAATCTTCTATCTCTCCGAATCTTCCCATCAATTTTAATTTTACCCTCAGAAATAATTACACTTGCTTCTTTCCCAGTTTTAGCTAAGCCAAGCATATCTCTAACAACAACAAGTAAAGGAATACTTCTATCGGAAGGATGAGGCCCAGGGGAAGGTTTTACAACCCAAACCTTCTCCTTTCTACGAATAGGCCAAAACGCTGGAGCTGCAAGTCTTTTAAGATGAGAACTGCCACCTTTACTGCCCAAATCTAAACTTAGCCCTCCTTCTTTTCCTCCTCTCCTTTTTCTTCTACTGCTACCTCCTCAACAGCTTTCTGCTTCAATCTTTCAGCTCTCCATTTATCATCCAAATTAAGTTTTTTAATTTCAACTTTTGAGGGATGAATAGGAATAAAAACTGTTGTTCCATCAGCTTTTTCCCTAGTTATGCCTTCAACGGTAATTCTATAGTTTTTTAAATCAACCTTTCTAACCTTACCCTCCATTCCAGCATAATCACCACGAAGAACCCTAACAACATCCCCCTCCCTAACAGGGAAAGACCTTCTACCATACTTAACTCTTAACTCTAAAGAAAGAGGAGCAGATACAAGTTTATGTCTTTTATGTAAAGGTGCATTCCACAAAAATTTTCTTTGTTTTGAGGGTTTAGAGGAAACAGTCAAAAAATCACCTCAAACAATCATACTTGAAACACTTGCAATCCTAGGCCATCTTTCAGCAGCTTCTTTCGCAACAGGTCCACGTATTTCTGTTCCCTTTAATTCGCCTTCAGGGGTCATGATTACAGCAGCATTATCCTCAAATTGGACTGTTGTTCCATCAACCCGTTTAAACGGCATTCTTTGCCTAATAAGAACAGCTGGAAAAATTTGTTTTCTCATATCTGGTGAGCCTTTTTTTACAGATACCATTATCATGTCACCTACACCTGCTGCTGGAAGTCTTCTAAGTCTACCCTTGTAACCTACAACCTGAATAACCTTCAATTCCTTTGCTCCAGTATTATCTGCACATCTAACCACAGCTCCAACAGGAATTCCTTTAGATATTTTTGGACGATACTCAACAATTCCTCTTGCACTAACAGCTCTACTTCTTCTAGCAGACATTACTTTTCACCTTCAGAAACCTTTTCAACAACAACAAATGAAACTGTTTTACTTAAGGGTCTACATTCAGCAATTTTTACAATATCACCTTCTTTTGCTGAAATACATGGTGGATTATGAGCTGGAATTCTACTTCTTCTTCTTTCATAACGCATATATTTTGGTATGTAATGTAAATAGTCTCTTTGAACAACAACTGTATGCTTCATTTTTGCACTAACAACTTTACCCTCTAAAACTTTAGTTCTTACAGGAAGATTTCCATGGAATGGACATTTAGGGTCTTCACATTCTGTTTT